>JAISWA010000038.1 GCA_031271275.1 Clostridiales bacterium
CAAATCCGAACAAAGTGAGGATTTGAAGCCGATTCTGTCAAACCGTACATCGTGGAAATGCCAGAGGAGCGCAGCGACGAAGCATTTTCACGAACGCCAAACGCGTTCATGCGTTTGGCGTGTATTATATCCCTCTCATCGCCAGATACCCCAACAGGCACGCCATTGCGGTGACGACGTAAAAGACCGCCACCACTTTCGTCTCCGCCCAGCCGGAAAGCTCGAAGCTGTGGTGTATGGGCGCCATTTTGAAAAACCGTTTGCGGGTCAGCTTGAAATAGCCCACTTGAATCATGACCGAAAGGGACTCGATTACGTAAATAATCGCGACGATTACAAGGAACAGCGGCATCCGCAGCAAAACAGAAATGGAGGCGATAAACCCGCCCAACGCGAGGGAACCGGTGTCGCCCATGATTACGCGGGCAGGGTGCGAGTTAAAAAGCAAGAAACCCATCAAGCTGCCCACCGCCGCGCCGGTAATCGGCAGCGCGTTGGAGCCGAAAGACCACGCCGCAAACATAAAAAACGTCGCGATAAGCGCGGTGACGCCCGCGGCAAGCCCGTCGAGCCCGTCGGTAAGGTTCGCGCCGTTGGAGGAAGCGAGGAAAATAAAAATTACAAAGAAGGGATAAAAAAAACCGATGTCAAAGGAAATATCCGGGAAGAACGGGACGGTCAGCACCGTGGAATACCCGGGCAGCGTCCGCCAGTACAAGAAAAAGGCAATGGAGATAACAAGCTGCGCGATTATTTTTTGAGACGGCTTCAACCCGAGGGAGCGCTTCTTTACGATGCTGATTACGTCGTCCGCAAAGCCCACCAAGCCGAACGCCGCCGTCACCCACATCACCGCCGCGCCCTCCGGGTTGCCGCGCATAAAGGGGAGCGCCGCGAGTATGAAGCTGACGATAATCATGATTCCGCCCATCGTCGGCGTACCCGCTTTTTTCAGATGACTGGAGGGACCGTCGCCCCGGATGTTCTGACCGAATTTTAACCGGTGAAGCTGCGGTATCAAAATCGGGCATAAAATAATATTCGCCACGAAGGCGATCAAAACCGCGTAAACTGCCGAACTCATGGTATAAGCCAATCAATTACCTCTTTTCAAAAGTAATCTCATTTACAATTTCCTCAAACGCCATTCCCCGGGACGCCTTGATTAGCACGGTATCTCCCGGCTGCAAGATTTCCCGCCATTTTTCCGTAAACCCCGCTTTATCATCAAACCGCAGCGCCTCGGCTTTGCCTTTCGCCGCGATATAGCCTTCATAAATAAACTTCCCCAGTTCGCCGACCGCGATAAGGCAGTCCACGCGGCGCGTCGCCGCGTAAGCGCCCAGTTCCCGGTGCAGCTTCTCCGCGTGTTCGCCGAGCTCAAGCATATCCCCGAACACGCACACCTTCCGCCCGTTTTCCGTTTCCCCGCCCGCCGTCAGCACGTCTATACCCGCTCGCATGGACGTGGGGCTTGCGTTGTAGGTATCGTTGATTACGGTCATTCCGTTCGCCGCGACAATTTCCATCCGGTTGGCGGAAACGGGAAGGAACGTCTCGATTCCCCTGACGATTTCCTCCGGCGACATCCCGAGATAATCGCCCGCCGCCGCCGCCATCAGCGCGTTCATCACCATAAAGGGGCCGGGCAGCGGGACGGTCACTTCCCGCGCGTTTCCGTTAATATGAAAAACGCAGCGGGTTCCGTTTAACCCGTGGGGCTCCACGCCGGTAGCGTAAATATCCGTTTCAATTTTTTCGCCGTCCCGTTCCGTCATGCAAAAATAAATTTTCGGGTTTATTTTTTCTTCGTGTATAGAAAAAAGCAGCGGGTCGTCGCCGTTTACGATTAAAAGCCCGCCGTCCAACCCTTCCGTTATTTCCAGTTTGGCTTTTAAAATCCCTTCCCGGCTGCCCAAAAATTCTATGTGCGCGTCGCCGATGTTGGTAATAAGCGCCGCGTCGGGTTTCGCGACAAGGCTTAACGCGCGTATCTCCCCGAAGTGGTTCATCCCCATTTCCAAAACCAACACTTCGTCCTGCGCTTCCAGTTGAAAAATACTCAGCGGCATACCGATGTCGTTGTTTAAGTTGCCTTCCGTCTTTTTGGTTTTATACCTTTGGGAAAGCACATGCGCCACCATGTCCTTGGTGGTGGTCTTGCCTACGCTTCCGGTTACCGCGACGACTTTCACGTTAAAAAGGGAACGGTAATACGCGGCAATATCCAAAAGCGCCCGCCGGGTGGAGTCCACTCTTATCAGCGGAAAGTTGGAAGGCGTTCCCGCCCAATCCGGTTCCTTTTCCGTCAGCGCGCAGACAGCGCCTTCCGCCGCCATTTGCGCGATGTAATCGTGGCCGTCGAAACGCGGGCCCGCAATCGGAACGAACAGGCAACCCGGCGCGGGGCTGCGGCTGTCGGTGGACACGCTCGAAACCAACACTTTCAGAAACACCGAGCTGTCGCGGGCCGCTCCCGTTTCATGATTCGTCAGCCTGCCGCCGCAAGCCTTCATGATTTCTTCCACCGTCAGGTTCATCATTTTTTGCGGCTGCCCGCATCTTCTTTTTCGCGCAGTATCTCCCGCGCCGTTTCCACATCGTCGAAATGGATGGTCATCCCCCCGATTATCTGGTAATCCTCGTGACCTTTCCCCGCGATAATCAGCGAGTCACCCTCCTCAAGCAGCATGACGCCCGCGCGAATGGCGTCTTTACGGTTGACAAAAACCTGATACGGGCAGTTGGTATCTGTTATCCCTTTTTCAATTTGCTTCAAAATATCCTCCGGCTGCTCCGAACGCGGGTTGTCGGAGGTCAGTACGCAGTAATCGGAAAGTTCCCCGGCGATGCGCCCCATCATGGGCCGCTTGCTTTTGTCCTTGTCGCCGCCGCAGCCGAACAGCGTTACCACGCGGCCCTTCGTAAATTCCCGCACCGCGTTGATTACGCTGACCAACCCGTCTGGGGTGTGGGCGTAATCCACCAACACATGTATATCCTTCAAATTATTTTCAATGTTTTGTATTCGTCCGGGGACTACCTGTATACGCGCCACGCCCCGGCGTATGTCCGCCACCGGTACATTGAGCGATAGCGCCGCGCCTATGGCGGCAAGGCAGTTGTAAATATTAAAACGCCCTTTGGCGGGCAAATAAAAATGCTCCGCCGCGCCGTCTATTTCTATGTCGAAAGACGAGCCTTCCGGCAGGTATTCGATATGTACGGCTTTAAGGTCGCAATCCTTTTCCAGTCCGTAGGTGGTAAACCCGCAGCGCTTCCCGCGCGTGACAATCGCCGCCGACTCGTCGTCCGCGTTGACGATACCGAACCGGCAGAGGGTAAACAGCCGCTCCTTGGCTTCCCGGTAATTTTCCATCGTGCCGTGGAAGTCCAGATGATCCTGCGTGATGTTGGTCAGTATGCCCGCCTCAAAGCGCAGTCCGTCCACCTTGTTAAGGCTCAGCGCGTGGGAGGACACTTCCATTACCACGTCTTCCGCGCCAAGCTCCCGCATACGGGAGAGTATTTCCATCAGCTCAAGGGTATCGGGCGTGGTGGAGGTGTCGAAGGGGATTTCCACCGCCTCGTCCCCTACCCGCGTCCCGATGGTTCCGATAACGCCCGTCTTGCGCCCCGCCGTGTCGAGAATCGTTTCCAGAAAATACGCGGTGGACGTTTTGCCGTTGGTGCCGGTTATCCCGACCAACCGCATCCTGTCCCCCGGGTTGCCGTAAAAATTCGCCGCGACGGCGCAAAGCGCCACCCGCGTTTGGGACACCTTCACCACCGTAAGCCCGGGCGGGTAAGCTTCCTGCTTTTCGTCAATCAAAACCGCGGCGGCCCCCGCCGCGTTCACGTCGTTAATAAAACGGTGCCCGTCCACGTTCAGCCCGCGTATGCATACAAACAAACAGCCCGCCTTCGCCTTGCGCGAGTCTATCACCACCGACGTTATATCGTCCGCGTCGCCCTGCTGCACGATTTCATATTCCGTTCCCCGCATCAGTTCTTGAATTTTCATTGGCTCACTCCACCCGTAGAATAACCTTTTCGCCTTGGTTTATAAGTTCCCCCGGGATTGGAAACTGGTCTATTACAGTATTGCCATCTCCCGAAAGGTCAAACGTCAGTTTAATATCTCTCAGCACTTTTGAGGCCTCTATTTTTTCCGTTCCGCGCAAATCGGGGACCTCCACCGGAAGCGTCCCGGGAAGTTTCGCTTCCTCCTCATTATACACCGGTTTTACCCCCAGATAGGGAAGCGCGTTTTCCAAAACGTCTTTCATGACCGGTCCGGCTACCTGCCCGCCGTAATACGCGCCCTTGGGTTCGTCTATCAGCACCAGCGCCACCACCACCGGGTCGTCCGCCGGGGCGAACGCCATAAAGGACGAAATATACTTCCCGCTGCCCCGGGGGAGCTTCTGGCTTGTGGCGGTCTTTCCCCCCACCCGGAAGCCGGGGATGTACGTTTTGTTTCCCGTACCGGCGGAAACCACCGTCTCGAGCACGTAACGCATGGTGTCGCTTACTTCTTTGGAAATCGCCTGCTCGCCGTTATCGTAGCGGAAGGTCTGAACGATATTCCCGTCGGCGTCGAGCAGCTTCATTCCCAGATGGGGCGTTACCAGATAACCGCCGTTTACCGTCGCCGCCGCGCCCCGCACCAGTTGAAGCGGGGTGATTGTAAGGCTCTGCCCGAAGCTCATGGTCGCCAGTTCCACCGGGCCGATTTTTTCCGGCTTGTACAGGATGCCGCTCGCTTCGCCGGGTAAATCCACGCCGGTTTTTTCGTTAAATTTAAAACGGAGCAGGTAATCGTAAAATTTCTGCGCGCCCAGTTTTTCCGCCACGCCCATAAACACGGGGTTACAGGAATTCTGCACGCCCTGTATAAACGTTTGAGCGCCGTGGCTGCGCGGGTGCCGCCAACATTTGATGGTGCGCCCGCCCACGGTTACCGAACCGCTGCACACAAAAGGCGTATTCAGATTGATGACATTTTCCGAAATCCCCGCCGCAGAAGTAAAGGTTTTAAAGGTCGAACCCGGTTCATAGGTATCATTAATCGCGAAGTTGCGCCACTGTTGGTTTAGCGCGTCGCTTTGCTGCTTTTCGGTCAGGCTGTCCCAAACTTCCTGTACCGCGGGGGACTGTATCTTAAAAGGGTCGTTCAAGTCAAAGTCCGGCTTGTTTGCCATGGCGTAAATTTCGCCGTTGCGCGGGTCCATCAGGATAATTACCCCCCGCGCCGCGTCTTTTTCTTTTACGATTTTCTCAATCGCCTGCTCGGCGTAGGACTGCAAATTTACGTCGAGGCTCGTCACAAGGTCGTAACCGTCTGCCGGGGGAACGCGGTACTGCCTCCCCCCGCGAAGTTCTCTGCCCGCTACGTCCGTTTCCGTTAAAATCCTTCCGCTTTCGCCTTTAAGGTATTGCTCGTACTTTGCCTCAAGCCCGACAATGCCCTGATTGTCCCGCCCTACAAACCCGATGACCTGCGAGGCGAGCGAGCCGTATGGGTACACGCGCTTGATATCCTCGTCCACCACCACGCCGGGCAGTTCCAACGCGCGTATTTTGTCGGCGAGTTCTTTGGGTACCTGTGTTTTTATCCGCATAAGGGCTACGCGCTTAGTGATTTTATCGAGGGTTTCCTGATAATCCAACGCAAGCATCCCGGAAAGCGCTTTTGCGGTGGCTTCCGCGTCCTTTGCCTGCGCGTGGATTACGCTGACGGAACTTACCGATTCCGTTACGGCAAGTCCGACCCCGTTGCGGTCGAGTATACCGCCCCGGTCGGGTTTGATAAGCCGGTCGCGCGTTTGCTGGGCGTAGGCTTTCTCCTGCAATTCCTCCCCCTTAAACGCCTGTAGGTAAAACACGCGCCCGATTAGCGCAACCAACGCAAGCTCCACCACGCAGAGCAGAAAGATGGATTTCTTTTTAAGTACCAAAGACGGTCTATGCATGTTAAATAATATTAAGCCCGCCCTAAGCGTATGACTATTACCTTACCTTCAGCTTTACTTCCACCCCCGGCGGAACGGGAACCGCCGCGGCGGGGTACTGCTCGTACACGGTCAAAACTTCTTCCACGGGTTCTTCCCCGCTTGCCTCCCCTTCTTCCGAAACGGGCGGCGTAAGGTAATAGGTCGCGGGGCCGCCCTCGTCGCCTCCGGTACCCGCGCTCTCTGATTTATCCACAAAGGTGACCGGCGTAAGGTGCGCCATCATGATATGTTCCTCGGCTTCCTTCATTTCCATCCCGCTCACGTCGGGAACATAGGTCATTTCTTCCGGGCGGGCGGTTTCCGGGTCCATATACAAATGTACCGGTCTGTCTTTCGGCACCGCCGTCCCCGAGGGGGGGATGTGGTTTTTGACTACGGTGCCTATTCCGCTTACGGTGTAATCAATTTCAAGGGTGTTAAGGCTGTGCGTCACATCCACCAACTGCATACCGGAATACTCCGCCAAAATGCTCCGGTCGGTTTCGATGTCCAACACGGTGTTGGTTCCCGCGCTTTCGTCGCTTGGGGGTATGTTTTTATCCTGGATGATTTGCCATAACAGTTCCCGCATCATGGGCGAAACGCTAGCGCCGCTAGTAAGCTCTTTGTCCGTCACATGGTCCAACACCACCAGGGCGATGTATTGCGGGTCCTCCACCGGGGTGAACCCCATAAAGGAAAGGGTCATTCCCTGGCGGTCAACGTCCTGTTGGGCGGAGCCGGTCTTGCCGCCGATGGTGTAGCCGTCTATAATCGCGCCCTTGCCCGTGCCTTCGGGCGACACGATTTTTTGCAGGGCATAGCGCATAAAGTCGGAGGTTTCCTCGGAAATCACTTTCCGTACCACCTGCGGCGTGTTTTCCTTCACCACATTGCCGTTTTCGTCCACGATTTGCGAAACCAGATACGGTTTCATAAAGTTGCCGCCGTTTATTACCGCCGAAAAAGCGGTGACCGCCTGTATAGCCGTATTGTTAAAGCCCTGCCCCATGGCGCTTGTGCCCAGTTCCACAGGGTTAAGGGTGGAGAGAGGGATCATCAGGGACGAAGCGCTCGCCTCGCCGGGGAAATCAATGCCGGTGGTCTCGCCGAAGCCGAAGTCGTTTCGGTATTTAAAAAACTTGTCCCTGCCCAGGGTGTTCATTATATCGATCATCCCCAGGTTGCAGGAATTCGCCAAAACTTCCGTCAGTGTCTGCGAGCCGTGCCCGGAAAGATACCAACAGGGGGCTTCCCAGTCGGCGACCCAGCGTTTGCCGCCGCAGAAGAACGAAGCGGTGGCAGGGTCCACGGTATTTTCCTCCAACGCGGCAGCCACCACCACCGGCTTGAATATGGAACCCGGCTCAAAGGTGCGCGTCACATTGTAATTACCCCAGACCTTATATTTCTGTTCCAACTGCTGCTCTACGGTCAGCGCTTCCCACATACTGTTAATCCGTTTGTCGGTATAAAATTCCGGGTCGTCCGGGTCGTCAAGGGAGAAGGACGAGGTCTGCGCCATGGCGATAATTTCCATGGTATCCGGGTCCGCTATCAGCACGCCGCTGTATTCGCATTCGATTTTTTGAAAAGCGTCTTCCGCGATTTGCTGCGCGATGCGCTGTATGCCCGCGTCAAGGGTGGTGATTAAGGTATAGCCGTTGCGCGCCGCCGTTTCTTCCACCACCGGATTGTTATCTTCGTCATAAGTACGCAGCACGCGCCCCTGTTCGCCGATTAACTCCTGATTATAATAGCCCTCCAGTCCCCAAAACGCGTCACCCCGTTGGAAACCGATGGTCTGCGGGGCGAGGTACGGGTCTATATATTTGCGCTCCGTATCTTCTATTAAATAAACGTCCCGCAGCTTTAGCTCCTGTATTTTAATCGCGTCGGTGGTGGGAATACCCCACGCGACAATTTCGTAATAGGTCGGGTTAATCAGCTCGCCCGCGGCGTTCTTCGCGAACAGCGCTTCCAGTTTTTCAAGGGGTATTCCCAAGATTTCATTAAGCGCGGTGAACACGCGGTTGCGCATGTCCTTTTCCGGTTCTTCCAAGTTTCGCGCCCGCGCGTCGAGCATAGTAACGTCGAGTTGAACGTTGTAAACCTTGTTGCTTACCGCGAGGGTGTTTTTGTTCCTGTCCAGTATATGACCCCGGTTCGGGTTTTTCTCCTGGTCGCCGGTGTTGGCGTTTTGCGTAAGCTGCTGCACCGCCGCGCTTTCATACTCCTTGCCGTGGTCGCGCTTTAACTGAAACACCCGGAGGAGCAGCCCGCCCAACATAAACGTGACCATCACGCCAAAAAAAACCAGCCTGCGCCCGCGACGGGTGACAAAGTCGGGTTTGCGGCTGTTAGGGTTGTTATTCGACATGGGAACCTCCTTGAAGGTCGCGGATAAAATTACCGATGAAAGTGGAAAGCCCGTCCAGTAAGTTATCTTCGTTCTCAGCCGGCATATCCTCGTCGTTCAGCACCACATAGCTTTGTTTCGGTACGTTGATTCTTACGACCTGCGAAATATCCGGCTTTGCCATTCCCAACCTGTCTACGGCGATACGTTCCACTTCGTCCAGCGAATAGCGCTGCGTAATTTCCGCGCGAAGCGCCGCGTTGGTTTCCCGCTGTTCGTTCGCCTGCCGCCGCGCGTTGGCTGTACGGGTTTGGATATCCAATATCACCGCGTAATACAGCGCGGAGCTTATCGCCACAAAAAAAACCAGAAACAAGGTGAACAGCATCCGGAAGGAAATCTTGTTGCGGTGGTCCTCCCGGTCCACATAGACGACCGCGTTCCGTTTGACCCTTTTCGCCCGGGGCGGGGGTTTTCTATTCAAGGTTTCCCGTCCTTTCCGCTACGCGCAGTTTCGCGCTGTGGGCGCGCCGGTTGAGGGAAAGCTCCGCTTCGCCGGGCGTCAGCGCTTTACGGGTAATAAGGTTAAGCGACGGCTTTTTACCGCACACACAATAGGGTAAGTCACGGGGGCATTCGCAGGGGTCGGCAAGGTTTTTGAAACAACGTTTGACGATTCTGTCCTCTAAAGAATGGAAAGTGATTACGCAAAGCCTTCCGCCCGGGTTAAGCAACCGCGTTATGTCCCTAAGCGAAGCGTCGAGACGGCTGAGTTCGTCGTTGACCTCTATGCGTATCGCCTGAAATACGCGCTTCGCGGGGTGACCCTGCTCGTACCGCGCTTTCGCGGGTACGGCGGCGGTAATGATTTCCGATAATTGAAAGGTAGTCTCGACGGGGGAGACGTCCCGCGAAGAAATTATTGCCCGGGCGATACGTTTGGCGTAGCGCTCCTCGCCGTAACTAAAGAAAATTTCCGTTAACCGCTTCTCGGTATAATGGTTTACCACCGTATAGGCGTCAAGCGCGGACCGGTCGTCCATACGCATGTTAAGCCGCGCGTCGTGCATGTAGGAAAATCCCCGGGAAGGCTCGTCCAACTGATAAGACGAAACGCCCAAGTCAAGCAGCATTCCGTCAATACCCGGTATGCGCAACAGGCCCAATATTTCACGGGTATCGGTAAAATTGCCCCGGACGGCGGTAAAAACTTTTTCATATTGCCGCAGCTTTTCCGACGCGGCGTCTATCGCGTCGCCGTCCCGGTCGATTCCGATAAGCCTGCCCGCGGTAAGCTGCCGCGCGATATAAAGCGCGTGACCGCCGCCGCCCAACGTCCCGTCAACATACACGCCGCGCGGGTTAATACGCAAACCGTCAACCGCTTCCTTCGCCATCACGGGCCTATGCGAAAAAGGGAAATTCTGCTTGTCCATTGTATGTAGTATAATTCTTTTTTGTTTAACTAAAAGCCAGAAAATATGTTCGCGCACAAAAATCAAAACATATTACAATTCTGTGCCTGTATTGACATCCGCAGGTTTACTCTATAATATAGCGTCGTTAGAAAATAATGATTGCATAAGAAAGGAAAGTGGATATGAAATCAGTCAGCATATCTCTCAACTCCATTGAAAAAGTCAAGGGGTTCGTCAACACGATTTCCAGCGGCGAGGGCGATTTTGATTTGGTATCCGACCGTTATGTCGTTGATGCCAAATCTATCATGGGAATATTCAGCCTCGACTTAAGCAAAACGCTCCGTCTTAATATCCATGACGACGAAGTCGCGGACAAGCTTATTCCCGCGCTTAAAGAGTACATTATCTGAGACAAATGAAGTCTAAGACAAAATTTAACCGCCGTTAACGGCGGTTTTTTTTGTGCGTTTTTTGTGAGAAATTTTATTCCGTCGCGGACCCGGGGACGGGCGTTGGCGTTAGTAATTGTTGATACGGCCAGTTGGCTTGCGGAGTCGGGGTCGGGTTTATCAGCTGTTGAAAAGGCCAACTCGCGGGCGGCGTAGGCGTAGGCGCTTGCGGCGGCTGCGCATTGGCTCCGGGGTTTGCCGGTATAAAATTATCCCAACCGTTTAAATTTTGTATGGCGTCGGGGTCGTCGCCGGGCAGCGTGCCGCCCCAATTATAATCGCCGACGGAGGGCGGCTGCCCCGTTAAACCGGGCAACGTGTTTTGCGGGTACAGGGTATGGTACGTGCATTGCAAACCCTGCAACAGCTCCGGCGTAAGCTCGTAAATACTGTCCTGTACGTTCGCGTCGGGGTTGATTTCAAGATTAACCGGCTCGCGCCGGATAATCCCCACGCGGCGCTCCACCGTCTCGGGCGGGCAAAAATGGCTCGCCCGCTCTCCCGAAACGGTACACACGTCGCATTCCCCGTGTACGTCGCAATATTCCGTCGGCTGTGTGCCGGAAGCGAATATTTCCGTATATACACGCCCGCCCCGGGGGTCTTGTTCGCAGAGTTCCGTCGCGAGCAGCCCCGAATCCCTGCAAACCGACGCGGACGTTATACCGTCCGGCTGTTCAAAACGCTTCTCCGGTAAATCTTTATGCACCGCTTCCATGATTTTTTTCCAAATCTGCAAATGGTATGAGTTGGAGTCGCGGATAAATTTTTGATGGTCAAAACCCATCCATACCGACGCCACATAATACGGCGTGTAACCGGTAAACCCCAAGTCTCTCGAGTCGGTGGACGTACCGGTTTTACCGGCTATCGCCATTCCGTCAAAGCGCGCGCGCGGTCCCGTACCCGCGCTGCCCATCGTGTCCTCCATCATGTCGGTAAGCAGATAAGCGGTGGTTTTTTTAATAACCGTGGTGGGTTCCGCGTTGTTCTCAAGCAGAATGTTCCCTTCGTGGTCCAACACGCGGGTATAAAAAATCGGCTCGTGCAGTTCGCCCATGTTGGCGATGGCGCCATAGGCGGAACACAGTTCCACCAAACGTACTCCGTCGGTTAAGCCGCCTAGCGCCGCCGAAGGCACTTTGTCCGTAAACCATTGGTTATTGCGGAATTCCCCGTCAACCAGGGTATTGAATCCGAAATTTTTTAAATACGCGTAGCCCGTTTCTATTCCCGTGTTGACAAAGTTACGCACCGCCAAAACGTTCATGGAATGGTAAATCCCTTTGCGGACGGTGGCAAGACCTTCGTAAGTGTTCTTGCCGTACCAGTTGTTGGGTATATACCCGTTGTACATAAAAGGCGCGTCGTCGTAGACGGTGGCGGGGGTAATGATTCCAAGGTCCAGGGCGGGCGCATAACTTGCCAGGGGTTTAAACTGCGAACCGGGGTGACGAAGGGAATCGTAGGCGCGGTTCCACGAACGGTTGACCTGTTTGGGCCCCCTGCCTCCGTTGATGGCCTTTACCTGTCCGTTGTGGTAGTCGGTAATAACGAAGCTTGCCTGCGGCTGCTCGGAAAGCAGCACGTTCTCACCCAGGATTTTGTCGCTTGCGGTAAGCTGCTCGTCCTGCACCGCCTGAACAAACGCGTCCACTTCCTCTTTGGTCTTAACCGTTTTGGTTTCCTCGTAATTGGTTATTTTCTCTGTCACACTGTTTTGATAAGAAAGCTGATACACCACGTCAATTTCATAATCGCCCGCGGGGAAATTCTCCGGGTCGAGGAACACGTCGTCTACGATTTTTTGAATCCCCATATCCTGCGTGGAAAAAATCTGCAGCCCCCGGTTATATATCCAGTCAATGGCTTCACTTTCAGTGAGTTGGTACTGGGCTTGCAAGTCTCTGCTTACGATGTCGATGAGGATGTCCGTAAAGTAGCTGTGCACCACGCCGGAACCGTCCTCGCTGTACGCGCCCTGAATGATATGGTTCGCCACGTCCTCATTCCACGCTACGTCAAATTCCTCCTGTGTGATGTACCCTTGGGCAAGCATTTCCTCCAACACAAGCTCCTGGCGATAGCGGTTATCGTTTCCTTTCCGGTCCGGCGCGAACCGCCAGGGGTTTTGCGTAATCGCCGCGATAACCGAACATTCCGCCAACGTAAGCTCGGATACATCCTTCCCGAAGTAATTCCAGGCGGCGGTTTGAACGCCCCGGTAGTTATGCCCGAGGTTGACCGTATTCATGTAAACGCCGAGGATGTAATCCTTTGCGGCTTCCTTGCTTCCCAAATTCTCCGGTTTGGACAATTCCTTTTCAAATTCCACCGCCATATATTGTTCCTGTAATTTGGAAATCAAGTCGTTGTCGAATTTGCTCAGCTTATTTTTGATAAGTTGCTGCGTGATGGTGCTCGCGCCTTGCGTTACCTCCCCCATCGTCTTGACGACGTTATACAGCGCGCGGGCCATGCCTTCGATATCCACGCCGTTGTGTTGGTAAAAGCGTTTGTCCTCGATGGCGACAAAGGCGTTCTTTAAATTAGCCGGTATGCGGTTAAACGGCGCGTTGACGCGGTTCTCAGCGCCGTAGAGCCGGTCTATTTCCTCACCGGTATCGGCGCTGTAGATAAACGAGGTGTAAATCTCCGGCATAATCGTCGGGATGTCTATGGTCGGGGAGTTGCTGAGTATGCCCATATAAATCCCAAAACCCGCGCCCGCCGCCGCGAAGCCGCCGATAAGCGCCACCGCGATAACGACTCTTAAAACGGTGGTGCTGATTTTGTTTTTTATTCTGGGGAGTTGGTTTCGCTGGCGCTTGCGCCGCTTTACATTTTCTTTATGAGAATAATCCATATTAACCTGCCTTTTTAACTACTATATTATTACCTACTATATTTCTAAAACTACGATTGTCAAGAAATTTTCCAGAAATAAATAAGGCTCCGTACCCGACGCGTCACGCGTTCGGGCACAGAGCCTTTGTCCTTTTGTTTATTTATTAAAATTTTTTTATATGAGTATGTTGGTGCAGGTATTTTTCCTTTGTGGCTAAGCCGCCGCGTATGTGGCGCTCTGATTTGTTTATTTCCAATACTCTGCGTGCTTCGCCGGCAAGTTTTGGGTTTATTTTTACCAGTCTTTCCGTCACATCCTTGTGTACCGTGCTCTTGGAAATACCGAATTTCCTCGCGGTCTCCCTTACGGTGGCGTTGCTGTTGATGATGAAGTTCGCTACTTCAACTGCCCTTTCTTCGATATAGGTTTTCAAGGAACTGCCCCTCCCGAAACATCGTTCACCTGATGTATATGTGAGAGTGGCAGGCGTTAGAACAAAACTATACCCTTATACTTATCCACCTTCCCCGGGAGAACCGCGTAAACGACATGACCAACCGCATAATCTGGTCGAGGACGATGGCGAACCACGCGCCGGAAAGCCCGAGCCCGAAAACGTATATCAAAATCAGGCTGCCGACGGGCCGGATGACCGCGACGGTAACGAGCATCGTAAACGCCACGAAGCGCGTGTCGCCCGCGCCGCGCAGGCTGCCGGACATGACGAGCTGCGAGGTCTGCACCGGAAGTATGCACGCGATTATTACAATAAGCCCCGCGGTTTTATTAATGATTTCCGGGTCGCCCGAGAAAAGGGACGCGAAATAAAACCGGGCGAAAAACGCGGCAAAGCCCAGTACCACGGCGATACTGATCGCGAGCCGCTGCCCGATCTTGCCGTACATGATGGAAAGGTCGGGCCGGTTCCTGCCCAAATTCTGCCCCACCAACGCGGTGGAAGCGGAGCCTATGCCGTCCGCGAAAGTAAAGCTCAGGTTCATAAGCTGCATGGCGATCATGTGCGCGGCAAAATCATTCGTGCCCAACCCGGCGACTACGCGGGCGTAGGCGAAAAAGCCCACGCGCAGCGCGACCTGCTCCACCGCGGAGCCGCTGACAAGCCTGAAAATACTTTTCAGCATCAGCGGGTCCGGCTTCCAATTATCTTTGAACGAAATACGAAGGTACGCGTCCTTCCGCAGCACCGAAGCCACCGCAAGCACAAACCCCACCGCGAGCCCTATGACCGTGGCGATTGCCGCGCCCGCGACCTCCAACCGGGGGAAACCGAGGTTCCCGCCTATGAGCAAATAGTTGAACACCACATTTACGCCGTTGGCGGTTAAATTTACCCACATGGTGATGCGCGTGTTGCCCACCCCGCGCTGCGCCGCGCAGATGGACATGGAAAGCACCTGAAATATCATGCCGTAACTCAATATTTTAAAATACTCGGTCGCGGGCCCGACGGTGTCCTCCATCGCGCCGGCAAGAACCATCATTCTTCCGGAAAGCAAAACGGCGAGCCACGATAAAACGGCGCTTAACGCCACCTGCACCGTCACCGCCTGCCGCAGGCAGGATTTCGCCGCCCCTTGGTCCTCCTCGCCTTTGCGGCGGGAGACGATGGCGGTTACGGCGATGTTCATGGCGAAAAAAAGGGAGAGGAAAATCATCCGGGGCTGGGTGGTAAGCCCCACAGAGGTGATGGCGTAAGAGCCGAGCCCGCCCACCATCATGGTATCCGCCATTCCGATTACCGCAACGGAAACCATTTCCGCCACCGCCGGAAGCGCGATATACAGCGCGGACTTGTACGCCTCGCCCGTGGGGGTGATTTCCCCGCGTTTTAAATGCTCTTTCACCATGTAACTTGTGGAGTAAATACGGTCTATCAGCCACATTTTTGTCATGCTAAATCTCCCTGCGTCCTTCAAGCGCGCGCGAAAGCGTCACTTCGTCCACGTATTCCAAGTCGCCGCCTATGGGCACGCCGTGGGCGATACGCGTAACTTTTATGTCGAGGGGCTTGAGCAGCCGGCTTATGTACATCGCCGTGGCTTCGCCCTCCACGTTGGGGTTGGTCGCGACGATCACTTCCCCCACGGGGCGCTGCTGCAAACGCGTCAGCAGTTCCTTGATTTTCAAATCGTTCGGCCCCACCCCGTTCATGGGGGAAATCGCGCCGTGCAGCACATGGTACAGGCCGTGGTATTCTTTCGTGCGCTCGTATGCCGCCATATCGCGAGGGTCTTCCACCACCATAATCATTTCCCCGTTGCGCTTCGTATTGGAACAGATGGGGCACGGGTCGTTTTCCGTCAGGGTGCAGCACACCGAACAGTAGCGCACGTTTTTTTTCGCGTAGAGAATGGCGTCAGCCAACATTTGCGCCTTTTCTTCCGGTAAATGGATAATATAAAAGGCGAGTCTTTGTGCAGACTTGCCTCCTATGCCGGGTAACCGGGACAATTCTTCTATTAATCGGGTAAGGGGTCCGCCGTAAAAATCCATTAAAACATCCCCATGCCGCCCATGCCGCCCGTAAGGCCCGACATTTGCTTTTCGTACAGCTCGTTCATTTGGCGTATCGCTTCGTTGACGGCGGTTAACACCAAATCCTGCAGCATTTCCACGTCGTCGGGGTCCACCACGTCGGGGGAAATCGTCAGTTCCTTTATTTGCTTGTCGCCGGAAATGGTTACTTTAACCGCGCCGCCGCCGGAGGAAGTTTCCAAGGTCTTTCCCGCGAGTTCGTCCTGCATCTCCGCCATTTGCTTTTGCATCTTCTGCGCTTGTTTCATCAAGCTGTTTAAATTCATGCCCCCGGGCATTCCGCTAAAACCCTTTGCCATCTTACCAACCTCCGCCAATATCCATTTGCTGACCGAACGCGGCCCACTCGTCGTTTGCCAAAGTATCGGACGCTGTTTTGCTGTCCGCAACGGCAATTTGCTTATTGTACCCGTCGCGTACTGTAAATGCAAGGTTCGCGCTTTCGGGCAGGCTAAAACGCTCCGCAAGCTTCTCCATAATTTTGGGCTGCCGGTCTTTTAAATAGCGCATACTCGACTCGTCGCCGCAGACCATTTGCAGAATCCCGCCGTTGAGCTCGATTCCGCAAAGGGGAAGCATCGTTTTTAGCGGCGGGCGAAAATCGCCGCAGAACACCGCCCAGTCCTTTTGCATTTCCGCCACAAGCTTAGGGGAAACCGCCGGGGTTATATTGGAAGGCGCGGGGGGAATGGCGGCGGCTGCTTGCGGCGGCTCGCTTGCGGGGACTAAATCCGCCGGGGAATCCTTTGACGAGACAGGGCTTTGCTCCGCTTCCGCCAAAGAAACGGCGGGTTTTGCCGCGCTTACGCCTGGCGGCGCTCCGTTTTCTAAAAGCCGCTCCAGTTTCTCAAGCCTTGCGAGAAGGGCTTCCGGCTTGTCCAATACGGACGGGTGGCACAGCTTCACCGCGCAAACTTCCAACGCGAGGCGCGGGTGCGGGGAATAGCGTAACTCGTTCTGCAATTCCGAAAAGGCGCGGATGTACAGCGCCAAGGTTTCGTCCTCAAACCGGGCGGCTTGCGCTTGAAGCTTGCGGATTGTTTCCTTCGTGTAATCCAGGATTTTCTCGCCGGAATCCTGCCGCGCCACCAGTAAGTCGCGGAAATGCTTGGCGCAGTCCGAGGAAAACTGCCCGATGTCCCGCCCGTCCCGCGCCGCCGCATCAATAATGTTCAGCGCTTTCCCGCCGTCGAAAGCCGAAAGCGCGTCCGCAAATTCAAACAGCACCTTCCGGTCCACCGCGCCGAGCAGTTTCAGCACTTTTTCCAGGGTGACGGTTTCGTGGGCGTAAAAGGAAAGGCATTGGTCGAGTACGCTCAGCGCGTCGCGCATGGCGCCGTCGGAAACGGAGGCGATATACTGCAGGGTTTCCGTCTCGATTTCGGTATTTTCCTCCCGCAAATATTTTTGCATGGTCGCGACCATGTCCTCCGCCGCGATTCTTTTAAAATCGTAGCGTTGGCAGCGGGAAAGGATGGTGACCGGAAGCTTTTGGGGGTCGGTGGTGGCGAGGATGAAAATAACAAAGGGCGGCGGTTCCTCCAACGTTTTAAGCAGCGCGTTAAAGGCGCTCGCGGTGAGCATGTGCGCCTCGTCTATGATATATACCCGGTATTTGCCCTCCGCGGGGGGGTACTTGACTTCCTCCCGCAGGTCGCGGATGTTTTCCACGCCGTTGTTGGAAGCCGCGTCTATTTCCGTCACGCTCAGGTTGCGCTCGGCAAGGATGCCCCGGCAGGTATCGCATTCGTTGCAGGGTTCGCCGCCGCGCGGGTTTTCGCAATTGACCGCCCGGGCGAAAATACGCGCGACGGTCGTCTTGCCCGTGCCCCGCGTGCCGCAAAACAAATACGCGTGGGAAATATGCCCCGCCGAAAGTTGGTTAAGCAGCGTGCGCACCACATGGGCTTGCCCGACGACCGCGCCGAAGGCGAGGGGGCGTTTTTTTCTGTACATGGCTGTGTAGGACATGGGAACCTCCTCGTTGATTAACGTCATCCTGGTAGATTAACGTCATCCTGGTAGATTAACGTCATCCTGGTAGATTAACGTCATCCTGATAGATTAACGTCATCCTGAGCGGAGCGAAGGATCTTCCAACCGTAAAGATTCTTCGCTTCGCTCAGAATGACAGGGGTAACGCCTCTTATCGCTCAGAATGACAGGGGTAACGCCTCTTATCGCTCAGTCAGAATGACATGCGCCGTTTATTTGAACTTTTCGAGAAACATTTCCTCCGTCAGCACCGGAACGCCGAGCTCGGCGGCTTTTTTATTTTTGGAGGAAGCCGAGCCGACGTCGTTGTTGATAAGGAAGGACGTTTTGGCGGTCACGCTGCCGGTGGCGCGCCCGCCGCGGGCTTCTATAAAATTTTGCAGGGCTTTGCGGTTTTCAAATTTTTCCGTCTCGCCGGTGATTACGAAGGTCAGCCCGTCCAAGGCGCGGTTGCCGGCGGGTTCCGCCTGGGGCTGCCGAATACGGAGGAACCCCACCGCCTTGCGCAATAATTTCATATTGGCTTCGTTTGAAAAATACACACGCAGGCTATGGGCGATCGCCTCGCCGAAGCCCTTGATTTCAAGTAGCTCGTTCTCGGAACCCTCAGAAGGTGACGGCTCACGGTCTTTTCCCGCCGTATCGCCGCACGCCGCGATTATTTTTTCCATATCATACCCGAAATG
>JAISWA010000047.1 GCA_031271275.1 Clostridiales bacterium
CTTGCGGAGGTTGGCGCGAACAAACTCACCGTAAGGGTGAGGGACGCAAAGGACATCCGCCAACCGAGGGGAAAACAGCGTTGGACAGACTATAGTTTCGGCTGTTGGTATACGCAGACAACCGGGATTTGGAAAAGCGTATGGCTTGAATATTTGCCTGAAACGCACATCCGTTCCGTGAAGATGACGCCCTGTTTGACGTCCCGAAGCGTTACGCTTGAGTTTGAAATGTCCGGCGGGTGCGAGGGTTTCAGCTTGGAAACCGCCGTCAGTTTTGGCGGAAAAACAATCAGCAAAACCGAAGCGCTCGTTACGGACAGCCGTTTGGTGATGGAGGTTCCCGTTTTTAGCATGGCGGTTGGCGAGTGGGGGTTAAAGACCTGGGGGCCGGGGCACCCCGACCTTTATGATGTCCGTTTCACGCTGAAACGGGACGGCGAGGTTGCCGACCGGGTGCTGTCCTATTTCGGAATGCGCGACATCAGGGTAAGGGAGCAGGACGTTTTGCTTAACGGCGCGCCGCTGTACCAACGTTTGATTTTGAATCAGGGCTATTGGAAGGACTCCGGACTTACGCCCCCGGACGAGGCCGCGATGATAAAGGATATCGAGAAAATTTTCGCGTTTGGCTACAACGGCGCCCGGCTTCACCAAAAGGTTGAGGACGAGCGGTTTTTATACTGGTGCGACGTTATGGGGCTGTTGGTATGGAGCGAAGCCCCGGCGCATTATTTTTTTGACGACCGGGCGGTTAAAAATTTTACGGCGGAATGGATGGAAATAGTGGGGCAGTTTTACAACCACCCTTCCGTTATCACATGGGTGCCGTTTAACGAGTCGTGGGGAATGCCGTCCGTAAAAACGGACAAGCGCCAACAGCATTTCCAACAGGCGGTTTACCATTGGACTAAAACTTACGACGCAAACCGCCCGGTAATTGTAAACGACGGTTGGGAGCATACGGTTTCCGATATCCTTACGCTGCATGATTACCAACCGTCCGGGGATGTTTTTTTTGAAAAGTATTTTAACAATCAGGAAGCTATTTTAAGCGGGAAGCTCTGCCACGACGGTACAAACGCGGCGTTTGCGGAAGGGTTTTGCTACCGGGGGCAGCCCGTGGTAATAAGCGAATACGGCGGAATCGCGTTGGATTCCGGCGGGGTTGGTTGGGGGTACGGGAACAAGGCGGCGGACGAAGAAGATTTTTTAAAGCGCTTTGAATCCATTACCGGCGCTATCAAGAAACTCCCGTTTGTATGCGGGTTTTGTTATACCCAACTTACGGACGTCCAACAGGAAATTAACGGCCTGATGACTATGGACAGAATCAATAAGGTGGATTCGGAAAAAATAAGGGCGGTTAATTTGAAAAAAACCGGCAAGCGGATGTATTAAAGAGCGGAAAAGCCTTCCGGCGCTACCGATTTTAAATAACCCTGATAATGCCTGCGGAAGTTTTCCGCGCCCTTACCCAACAGCCCGGAGGTGGTCCCGACGATCAAACAATTTGCCCCCGCCTTGACCATTCGCGCCCCGTTTTCCACGGTGGTATTTCCGTCCGCGCACACATCAACCGGGTGTCCCGCCTTTTGTGCCAACGCGTATACCCTCGCCAGTTTTTCAAAATGGTCCGGCACAATACGCTGCCCGGAAAACCCCGGGTTCACCGCCATAACCAGAATAAAATCCAACACGCCAACCATTTCTTCCAAACAGGCAACCGGCGTGCCCGGGTCTAAGACAATTCCGGCTCTCGCGCCGAGTTCGCGTATTTGCTGTAACAGCCGGTAGGGATGGTCGCAGAACGCGTTTGCGTGAAAGCTTACCCAGTCGTTTTCCCGCGGCTTAAAAAAATTCAAATACCGCTCCGGACGGTGGCACATCAGGTGAAGGTCCACAGGCAGCGCTGTCAGTTCGGTTATGTCCCGGTAAAAAGACGTGCCGAGCATAATATTATCCACAAAATGCCCGTCCATTACGTCAAAATGAATGGCGGATACCCCCGCTTCCTCAAAAGCGGCGATATGCTCCCGTATTTCCCAAGAGCGAACGCACATTACGGAAGGCGACAGCATAATTTTCTTACCCACGGAAACCACTCCCTTTCATCCCCCGTTGCGTGTGGGTAATCGTTTTAAGTGCAGTATACCATATTGACGCAAATTTACATCGGATATATGATAGGAAAAGTAGCGTAACGTTTACTCAAACGGAGGCGAAAAAATGCCGAAGCGGGAAAAAAAATCGCTTTCCATCGTGGATATTTCAAAGTTAGCCGGGGTTTCCGTGGCGACGGTTTCCCGCGTCATAAACAAAAACGGAAGGTTTTCCGCGGAAACGCAAAAGCGCGTGGAGGAAATTATCAGCGAAAACAATTACGTACCCAACCTCGTCGCAAAAGGGCTTAAAACTAAAAAGACAAATTTTATAGGCGTCATTGTCCCCGACATCACCAACGAGTTTTTTTCCATGGTGGCGGTGGAAATTCAAAATTCCCTGCGTCAGCACGGGTATTTCGCGCTTATTTGCAACACGCGGGAGGATATTTCCATCGAAAGGGAATACCTTGACATCCTGAACGGGATTCAAATGTCGGGGCTTATTTTTATTTCCGGCAACACGCGCATTGAAAACGAAAGCGTAAGGTTTCTGCCCACGGTTTACATCGACCGGGCGCCGGAATATTTAGGCAAAAGCCTCGTGATCGAGTCCGACAACTACAGCGGCGGGCGTATGGCCGCCAACACTTTGTTTGAAGCCGGGTGCAGGAACATCGCGTGCTTGCGTTACGCAAAAAACATTTCCTCACACCAGCGAAGGCATGAGGGGTACCGTTACGAGCTTGAGGCAAGGGGGCTGTCTTTTAACGCTTCGCTTCAGTTTTCGGTGGACGAGGTAAGCTATAACGCCGCGAAGACAAAAATGCTTGAGGTTATGGAAAGCGGGCTTGCGTTCGACGGTATATTTTGCACCACGGACTGGCTCGCCCTCGGAACGGTCGCCGCGCTTTCGGAACGCGGGAAAAAAGTTCCCGGCGACGTAAAGGTCGTCGGGTTCGACGATATTTTGTCGTCGCGGCTTTCGTCCAGTCCGCTCACCACCATCCGTCAGCAGGTGGACATTATGGGGCGAATCGCCGCTGACGAAATAATCAAAATGATTAACGGGGAAAACATTGACACCAGCAAAATTGAGATTGCGGTTTCGTTAGTTAAGCGACAGACCACGTAAATCTGGTTTTGAAAAGGATGCGTTACGATGGGCGTTAAAGAGGTACTGGGTATCGACATCGGCGGTACGTACATACGCGCCGGAATGGTGGCGGGCTTTAACCGCCTAAACCACTTTGCGATGGACTCAAGCGCGGCGCTTTTCTACGGCGGCGGCTCCCCCATCGGCGCGCTTGCGGACTACATCTTACGATACGTTGAAAAAAACCTCGGCGGCGACAAGCCCGCGGCGGTTTCTCTTGGTTTCCCGTCGGCGGTCAGCAAGGACAAAACGACCCTCTACTCCACGCCAAACCTTCCGGGGCTTAATGATTTGGACGTGGTTGCGCCCCTTAAAGAGATACTGGGAATACCCGTGTTTATGGACAGGGACGTCAACCATTTGCTGCTGTTTGATACCGGCGAAAACGCCATCCATACGGACAGCGGGATTATCATCGGCTATTACGTGGGTACCGGGCTTGGCAATGCGATTATGATTGACGGAAAGCTGCTTACGGGGAAAAACGGCGTAGCCGCCGAACTGGGGCATGTGTCGGTTAAGGGCCGCGAAGCTATTTGCGGCTGCGGAAAAGCCGGATGCTATGAAACCATCGTTTCCGGAAGATATTTGGAAAAACTCGCAAGCGAACAATACCCCGGCGAATCTGTCCGGGATATTTTCGTCAGGCACAGGGACGACGCGGTTTTAATGGATTATGTGGACTGGTTGGCGATACCGTTGGCTGCCGAGATTAATATTTTCGACCCGGACTATGTGATTTTGGGCGGCGGGGTGTTGCAGATGAAAGGCTTTCCCACGGAGAAATTGACGGAGTCCGTCCATGCCTATACCCGCAAGCCGGAGCCGGACGGCAGCTTGAAGATTATCTTTTCCTCCGGTAAACAGGAAAGCGGCGTCGTTGGCGCGGGGATCAGCGGGATTAATAAAATGAAATAAAAAAAACCTGAAAAGGCGGGAGGTTGGCGGCTTGAAGCTAACTTTAATCGGCGGAGGAAGCGTCCGCACCTATTATTTTGTGGAATCCTTATTAAAATATTGCGAACGGCTGCACATCACAAAACTTTCTGTTATGGACACAGACCCGAGAAAATTAAAATATTTCGGCGCGTTGGCGATGTATTTGGCGGCGCGGGCTCCCGTTTCACCGGAAATTGAATTAACCGCCGATTTGAAACAGGCGGTGCTTGACGCGGATTTTATCGTAACCACCATTCGCGCCGGCAATGACGAAGCCCGGTGTCAGGACGAACGCATCGCCCTTTCCCACGGTTTAATCGGGCAGGAAACCACCGGCGCGGGCGGGTTTTCCTATGCCATGCGCTCCATCCCCGCCATGCTTAACATTTGCGAAGCGGCGCGAAAATACGCAAACCCCGGCGCGGTTGTTTTTAATTTCACCAATCCGTCCGGGCTTGTGACGCAAGCCATGCGCGACGCGGGCTACCGGGTGATTGGCATCTGCGACAACGCCACCGGAATAAAAATGGACTTGGCGAAGGCGTTGGGTATCGGCGGAGGCGAGATGTTCGTGCGGGTGTACGGCTTAAACCACCTCTCGTGGGCAGACCGGGTGGAAATCGGCGGGAAAAATATTTTACCGGAGTTAATGGCAAACGAAAGTTTTATAGAAGCGTTCCACCCGTTCGCCTATTTTGACCGGGGTTTGATAAGGCAGCTCGGGAAAATCCCCAACGGGTATTTATACTATTATTACCACCGGGAACGCGCCCTTGAAAACATGCAAAAATCCCCCGAAACCAGAGGCGAGGCGATTTTGCGTATCAACCGCGAAATGTTGGCGGCGTTTGACAAATTGGACGTTGAAACCCAACTGCCGCAGATGGAGGAAACCTTCCGGCATTATATGGGGCTGAGGGAAGGCAGTTACATGCGGCTTGAAACGGGCGGCGGTCTTCATAATACAATGTCTTTGGATGTTAACGCGTTGGGCATCCCGCAGCTTAGGATAAAAGGCGGCTCCCCCGAGATTTACGAGGGCTACGCCGGGGTTGCGTTTAATTGCATTCAAAGCATGGTTGAAAACAAGCCCATCGACCTTGCGCTTAACGTTCCCAATAACGGGGCGATCCCGGGGCTTGAGGACGGCGACGTGGTGGAGGTCACCTGCATGGTGGACAAGAACGGGGTAAAACCCGTGCACATCGGTGAAATACCGGAGGATGAACTGAACCTGATCCGGTTGATTAAACGCTATGAAAAACTGTCGGTGCTTGCGGCGCAGGAAAGAAGCATCAGCCTTGCGGCGCAGGCGTTAATGCAGCACCCCCTTGTGGCAAGTTATTCCCTCGCCAAAAAACTGGCGGTGCGGTACGCTGCGGTTAACGAACCGTATACCGGCGCCTGGCGGCATTAAATGTTTGAGGGAAAGTACGACGTCGTCTGCTTGAGCGATTGCTGCTGCGATATTATTTTCAGCGGAATGGCACGCATACCGTCCCTTGGCGCGGAGGAATACGCGAAAACATTGACCGTAACCTCGGGCGGCGGGGCAAACACCGCCGTCGGGCTTGCCCGCCTGGGCGCGCGGGTGGGGTATGTTACGGCGATTGGCGAAGATTTTTTCGGCGGGGTGCTCGCGGGGAAATTTAGGGAGTACGGAGTCAGCGGGGAATTTGTCCAAAAAAGCGATAGCGCCGCCACATGGCTGTCCGCGGTGATGTCCTCGGGAACGGACCGGGCGTTTGCGTCTTTTGCGGGTACGCCGGTAAGGTTTGACGCGGAAATCGCGGCGCAGGTTTTGCCCCGCACAAGGCATTTGCACACCTACGCCTATTACGGGTTAAAATTTAAAGCGCTGACCGCTTTGTGCCAAGAATACGGCGTGTCCTATTCCCTTGATTCGTCCTTTGACCCGGGGCTTACGCTGAAAGATTTGGAGCCGCTGCTGAAACCGGCGTCTTTTTTTACGCCTAACGCGGACGAGGCTTTATCGCTTACCGGCGAGACGGACGTTAAAAAAGCGTTAGGTGTTTTAAAAAACTGCTGCGGGTATGTGATTATTACCATGGGAAAGGACGGCTGCCTCGCGGCAAAAGACGGAAATATCTTCCGTGTAGACGCCGCGCCTGTTTCCCAGGTGACCGATACAAACGGCGCGGGGGATTTGTTCGCGGCGGGGTTGCTGTACTCGCACTTAAAGGGAGAACCCGTGGACGTTCAGTTAAAGACCGCTTCGGCTTCCGGGTCTTTGGGCGTAACGTTTGCGGGCGGGATGGATGATTCTTATAACTTGGCGGCGGTCAAAACATTGGCGGAGAAAATATAGCAGGTGAGATTATGCCCTATGATAAAACAATTGACGCCCACACGCATATTACCGGCGGACTGAGCGCCGTAGCGGAATTTTTGCGTATGCAGCGGGAGTTTGGCTATTCCGCGAGCAATTTCCTAAGCTGCGAATGTATTCCCGGTTGGAAAGCGCAAAACGCCCTCGGTATTTACCTGAAACACGCCGCCCCGGAAAATTATGTTTTCGGCGGGCTGCATCACCGCTACGCATACGATTACGCGGAAGAAGCCGCGACGTTGTTTGACATGGGTTTCGACGGCATCAAAATCATCGACAACAAGCCCACCGTCCGCAAAGCGCTCGGCATTCCGCAAAACGACCCTTCTTACGACGGCTTTTACGCCTATGTGGAAAAAAACAAAAGACCCGTACTGACCCATGTTGCCGACCCGGAGGAATTCTGGCACAGGGATTTAATTCCGGAGTGGGGGTTCGCGGCGGGTTATTTTTACGGCGGCGGCGGTTATGTTGACAAGGAAAGCCTGTACCGCGAAACCGTGGACGTGTTGGCGCGTTTCCCCGGCGTAAAAATAATTCTGGCGCATTTGTTTTTTATGTCCGGCGACTTGGAACGGCTGACCGCGCTGATGGAAAAATTCCCGAATGTCTGTCTGGACATTGTGCCGGGTACGGAGATGTACTGGAATTTTGCCAAACGCCCGGACGATTGGCGGGCGTTTTTTTTGAAATACCAAGACCGCATTATTTTCGGCACGGACAATATCAACACGGATAGCGACGGGGAAATGGAGAATATTAAAATTACCAATGGGTTGGCAACGGGGTTCCTTACGCGGCAGGGCGAGGTTAACGCGTGGGACAAACACACTGTCGGGGTTCATCTTCCGGGGGAGGTTCGCGCGAAAATTTGCGGGCGGAATTTTCAAGCGTTGGCGGGTGATTCTCCCGCCCCGCTTAATTACGGGGCGGCTTCCGCGTATTTGGAAAAGCGCCTGTCGGACGGGCGATACGTTATGGAAAAGGACGAGCGGGAAACCGTGGCGGCGGTGCTGCGGGAAATCTCGGCGCATTAGTGGAGATTGCGTTAAGAGAGAGGGATTTTGAACATGACACTCAAAAACATATCGGACGAATCTTTTAAGGCATACGGTCAAATGCTGACCGGTTATGATTTTACCGGCTTGTTGAAAGCGCTCGCGGAAACGGATTGCCCGGGCGAGGGCACGGTTTACACGGCAAGCGAACCCTTACTGGAGGGAACAAATGTTTATGACGAGCTTCGGGACAGGCAATTCGGCGGGATGCCCATTCAAATAGGTTATTGCAACGGGGTCAATTCCGTATTAAATTGCCTGGAGTACCACCGTGACAGCGAGGTTATAATAGCGGGCACGGATTGCGTTTTACTGTTGGCGCTCCGGTCGGATATCCGGGATTGGCTTTTGGACACACAAAATGTCCGCGGCTTTTTCCTCCCGGCGGGTCACGGGGTGGAACTGTACGCATCCGCTATGCATTACGCGCCGCTCGGCGCAACCCCTCGCGCTAAATTTAGGGCGGCGATTGTGCTGCCGTTGGGAAGCAACACCGATAAGCCCAAGATAAATATTGGCAGCCGCGAAGACGCTTTCCTTTCGGCAAGGAACAAATGGCTGTTCGCCCACCCCGATTCCCCGGAAGCAAAAGCCGGCGCGGTTGCGGGGCTGACAGGGGAAAATATAAGGCTTGAATAGGGTGATTATTTTGAAGATCGCGATTGGCAACGACCATACCGCTTTGGAAATGAAAAATCAAATTAAGGAGTATCTTTCGGAACAAGGGTACGAAATAGTTGATTTCGGAACCAACACCCCCGAGCCGTGCGACTACCCCGTCTACGGCGAGCGCGTGGCAAAAGCCGTGGCGGGCGGGGAAGCGGAACTCGGCGTTTTAATTTGCGGAACCGGCGTCGGGATATCCCTTGCCGCCAACAAGGTAAAAGGAATACGGGCGGCGGTTTGCAGCGAGCCGTATTCTGCCAAGTTAAGCCGCCAACACAACGACACCAATATTTTGGCATTCGGCGCAAGGGTCGTCGGGATTGAACTGGCGAAAATGATCGTCGACCAATGGCTTTCCGCCGAATTTGAAGGCGGGCGGCACATAAGGCGCGTGGACATGATTACGGAAATTGAGCGGAAACAAACCTGCTCTTAATATAGCGTCCTTGAAAGTATCTCCGTCTGAACGTCCTTCGGCAGCGTCACAAACCTCGCCGAGAACCCGCCGACCCGGACGATCAGGTTCCCGTATTTTTCCGGTTCGCGCATGGCGTTTTCCAAATCGCCCCGGTTGAAGACGTTTATCATCGCCTGCGTCCCGCCCTGCTTAAAATAAGTTCTGAGCAAGGCGCGGAATAAGTCCCTGTGTTCGGTCACCAATGTTTTGGAAAATTTCATGTTCTGCACGGAACCCGCGTGTATGGACGGGTCCATTTTAACCAACGAGTTGAGCATTGCGGTGGCGCCCTGGGTGTCCGTCCCGCCCGCCGGGCTGTTGGCGTTTGCCAACGCGTCGTAAGCCCCGCGCCCGTCCGCCGACGCTAACGTATACGCGCCTACCTGCGTGTTGGCTTGGTTGTTGATGACCACCACAAGGTAGGAGTGAAGCCCCGTCGCTTCGTTTTGCGCGCGCGCCTTTTCACATACAAATTGGTGAAAATCCGCCGCGAGCCCGTCCACTTCGTCTATGTCGTTGCCGTATTTAGGAGCCGCCAGCAGTTTTTGCCGAAGCGCCTCATACCCTTCAAAATTCGCGTCAAGCGCCTTAACCAGTTCTTCCGGCGAAATTACTTTTTTGTCGTACACAAGCGACTTTATGGCAAAAAGGCTGTTGGCGGAATTTACGTTCCCATAGGTTTCAACCGTGCCGCCAAGGTAGCGTATTCCCCCGGAAAGTACCGGCACGCCCCGCTCGATACAGTCGTCGAACAGCGCAGAAATCAGCAGAAAGGGCGCTTGCTTCGCGACGACCTCGTACTCAAGGGCTTCCTGCCGCGCCAAAATCTCCATATAATACCCGATTTGCTTTTTATACGCTTCGTAAAAACTTTCAAAGGTGGGGAAGTCCTCCAACCTGCCGAGGGCAAGCCCCATTTTTTTACCGGAAAGCGCGTCGAAGCCGTTGCGGATAGTGACCTCAAGGGCTTTCAGCAGGTTGATGATACCGTTGGGGCTGCCCAGGCTCTGGTGGTTCAACACATATTCCCCGCAGCCAAAGGGAAGGTATTCCCGCGCCAGTTCTTCCGAAACCCGGAACGCGTTCGCCACGGCGGGGATATTGACATCGTCGTTAAGCAGCATGGGATAGGTGCGTCCCAGCGCGATACAGTCCAAAGCGGCTTCCGCTACCGCTTCGTTCATACCCTCGTAAACGCGCAAGGTGAGCTGCGGCTCCGTTTCCGCGACGGTTTTGGATGCCTCGATGGCGAGCAGCGCGAAAGCGTCCGCGGTTTTTTCGTTGCGCCGTCCCTTGCCCCCGATGATCACCCGCCCGTGGAACACGCTGTCCCGGTACGCGATCAGCCGCCAAAGAGACCGGATATATTCCGACGCCTCGTCTTTTGAAATCACGCCCGATTCCAAGTCCCGGGCAAGGAAACCGCCCAAATAATCGTCCATCCGCCCGTAGTTATAGGAACCGGCGGCGAGGGTGTACCGGGAACTTAACTGCATGGCCTCATGGAGGGTTTCCGGTTTTCCGGAGGAAATTTTTCGCAAGGTTCGCGCCAGACGTTCCCATTTTTTTTTCCGTTTGCCCGCCGCGCGCGCGGCCATGCTTTCGGCTTGGGAAGCGTACCTCTCGCAAACTTCCGCAAAAAGGGCGAGTTCCTTTCGCATAAAGGATAAAGTCAAAACCGCGCCGCTGTCGCCGTCGGTTTCCGCTTTTGCCAAACGCCCGGCAATTACCCCGTCCAAGCCGCCTATCCCGTTGGCAAGCAGCTTTTCATAATCCAAATAAATCCCCACCACCCGGTACAGAGGGAAGGCTACGCAGGATTCTTTGTAGTACACGTCGTCGTAGGGCAAAGCCCCGGCGATGTCGGCGGGGTACGCCTCGCGGATTTTTTTCCGGGTGTTCTCCTTCTCCCAAAACGACAAAATGGCTTGCAGTTCCCGCCCTTTGCCGTCGGCGTTTTCTTCAATCAAACGCAAAAACTTTTTTTCGTCGTAATGGAAACAGACCCCGCGCCCCCCAAGGGGTTCCGGCCAAAGACCGACTTCCGGGGCTTTCAGTTTCCCCGCGAAAAGGTCGTCATCCCCAATCGGGTCAAAGACATACGGGAATTGAACCGCAAGGCAGCGGTATTCCCTTTCGGCGGCGCTTAAGTCCTCCGCGTTCCGGTAAGCGTCCGTGAAAGACTTTATATACTCATAAGGCTGCATCCCTTGTTTTCACCTTTTCCTTCCACTCATTGACGGTTTTTTCGTCCGGGTTCTTCAACCCCGCAAAGCCATAATCCAACCCGAGTTCCTTCCACTTCGACTCGCCCATATTGTGATACGGCATTATTTCCGCGCCCAACATCCCCGGATATTGCCGCCGCAAGTTTTTTACGGCGGAAAAATGCCCGTCGTGGTCGTTTACGCCGGGGATAACCGGACAGCGCAGAATTATTTTGCTTCCGCTTTCATATAGCGCCTTCAGGTTGCGCAAAATCAAACCGTTGGGCTGCCCCGTGTGCCGCTTATGGGTTTCCGGGTCGGAAATTTTGTAATCAAAAAGGATTAAATCCGTTTGTCTTGAAATTTCGAGCAGGGCTTCCGTTTCCGCAAAGCCGCAGGTTTCCACGCAGGTATGTAAATTATTTTCTTTCGCCAGGGTAAGCAGCGACAGCAGAAAATCTTTTTGCAGCGCCGGTTCCCCGCCGGAGAACGTAACCCCTCCGCCGCTTTCCTCGTAATAAGCCTTGTCTCGCAGCGCTTCGGCAACTACTTCTCCGGCGGAAATTTCGTACCCGAAGGTTTTCCCGTTGACGGATTGCACACCCCGCTTAAAACTTTCGGGGTTATGGCACCAACCGCAGCGGAGCGGGCAGCCCTTAAGGAACGCCACCGTGCGTATACCGGGGCCGTCGTGAATGGAAAAGCGCTGCAGGTTAAATAAAATTCCTTTCACAACATCACCGCCGAGGTAAGTTAAACGTTAAACGAGTGAATTGTAAATCAAATCCCCGCTAAACGCAAAGCACTTTCAAAATATCCTGCGCCTAATTTAGCGTGACGCCGTATGCCCGCGTAAAATGTAATAATTAATTAAAAAATACCGGTGGAATTTATGTTAAACGATTAATATAATGTAGCCGCGAAATAAAAATATCCCGCGCATGTCAAACCGGAGGTTCCCATGAAAAAAAGCAAACTGATTGTAATCGGCTCCATCAACAACGACCTTGTAATAGAAGTAAAAAAACCGCCCGTCATGGGCGAGACGGTGCTTGGGGGCGGCTTTATGCAAGCCTCCGGCGGCAAGGGCGCGAACCAGGCTGTCGCCGCGGCGCGGCTCGGGGCGGACGTGGCGTTTGTCGGGGCGGTCGGTGACGACAGCTTCGGCGCCGGGCTTTTAAAAAACCTTTCCGATAACGGGGTGCGGGTTGACCGGGTGAAAACGGCGCGGGGCATCCCCACCGGCACCGCCATGATTATCGTCTGTGAAGGCGACAATTACATCGCGGTAAACCCGGGGGCTAACATGGCGGTTGACAAAAACCTGTTGGAGCTTGCCGAAGCGGAATTTGACTCGGCGGACATGGCGGTCGTTCAACTGGAAATCCCCCTTGAAACGGTACGGCAGGCGATGAAGATTTGCGCGGAAAAAGGCATCCCCGTTTTATTAAACCCCGCCCCGGCGCAAGCGTTGGATGCGGAAATTTTGTCTATGGCGGATATCTGCACGCCCAACGAAAGCGAAACTTTTTCGTTGACGGGTATTTTACCGGCAACGCCGGAGGAAGCAATCGAAGCGGCAAAACGCCTTGAGAAAATGGGCGCGAAAAAAGTGGTGATTACTTTGGGCGGCAACGGCTGCGTTTACGGGAGCGAAGGGAAATTTAAACACGCGCCCGCCGTAAACAGCGGGCCGGTAGTTGACACCACCGCCGCGGGGGATTCCTTTTCCGCCGCGCTTGCGGTGGCGCTGACCGAAGGGAAAACCCTGGAGCAAGCCGTAATATTCGCCACAAAAACCGGCAGCGTTACCGTGACCAGAAAAGGCGCGCAACCGTCGCTGCCCTACCGGAATGAATTGGAATAACCGAAAGGACAAACCATATGCCAATAACAGCAGAATCAACGGCTTCCGCTTTAACCGTCACTTTTCCCGGCGGGACGACGCTTCTTTTCGACAAGAACTTGTCCTTAAAAAGAATATCGGCGGCGGGGAACAGCCTGCACACAAAGGGCTTGTTCGCCGACATCGGCGCGGACGCGCGCTACGTCCGGGGCAGCTTGCGCTTTGAATCCTTTTTGGATTTTAACACATGGGCGCTGCCGCAAATCGAACCCCGGGCGGCGGATATCCCCCGGGAAGAATCTTACCGGATGGAAAATGAAAAGTTCATCGTAACCGGAACGGCCGGCGGTCTTCAGATGAATACCGTTTATTACGAGCGGTCGGGGACTTTGGCAGTGGAGGTGGAAGTGACCAACAAACGTGACAAAACCCTGTGGATTAACGGAGCCGCGTTTACGTTGGTCTTGGATAAGGAAAACGGCACGGAATCCTTCCGCTTCCCCGGAAGCCCGCCCTGCGGGGAATTTTTTACGGACAAGCTGACGCCCTACAGGGCGGAGCAGTCCGGGTTAGTCAGCGCGGTTACCCTTTTGCGCGGCGGCGGCGAGGCTAATTTAATTTTTATCGACCCGTTGGAAAAATGGTCAACCGGCGTTTACGCGGACGACGGCGGCAACCTTTGCCACGTCAACCTGGCGGGGGTGGAATGCGACCTTAAGCCGGGGGAAAGTTTCCGCTGCGGCACGCTGTACTTGCAGCCCGTTTCCGGCGAACACTTTGCCCCGCTGCAGCGTTTTTACAAAGACATGGGCTACGCCCCGCCGACGGACGGAATCAGGGACGGCGTAATTTATTCCGGCCATCCCGACGAGATGTTTAACACCAACCTTTATCTTGGGCTTACCATGCGGCAGTACGCGGAATATTTGGACGCGTTGGCGGAAACAGGCATCGATATTATTTGGCTCCTGCCGCTTTTCCACCATACGGAGGAAGGCGACCCGGGCCGCAACGTCTATACCCCCACCGACCACACGCGCATCGACCCACGGTACGGAACCGACCAGGACGTTCTCGATTATGTAAACAAAGCCAAGTCACTGGGCATGGGCGTGGTGTTCGACTACGTGCCTCACGGCCCGCGCCCCCACGACCCGCAGGGCGTGGAAAAAACAGGCGAATGGGCGTCCAAAAGGCGCGACGGCTCCCCCCAATTGGAGTGGACCTGCCTTTCTTACGACATGACGAACCCTACTTACCTTTCTTACATGAAAGAAACGGTCAAAAGCCATGTGGACAGGTTCGGCGTAAGCGGCGCCCGTATCGACTGCGCGATGGGCGGGCTGAGCAACTGGCGTCCCTGCCCCGGCAACAGGCCGAGCTGTTCCAACATGATGGGCGGGATAAAAATGTCCCGGGCGATTCGGGAAGCTTTTATTGAAAAAGGGCTGACGCCTTTTGTTACGCCTGAGAATTTCCATCCGGTGCCGCTCTACGCCTCGTGTACCGACGCTTATTACGACATGGCGCTTTACCGCGTGCTGTACGACTTGAACCACAGGGAAATCAGCCGCGGGGAATATGTCCGCCTGCTGACCGCGTGGCTTGACGACCAACAGCGCGCATTACCGGAAGGGCTTTTGAAAATGCGCTTTTTGGGCAACCACGACACGGTTTCCTGGGTTTGGGACAAACAGCGCGCCACGGCGGTTTACGGCGTGGAAAGGGCAAAGGCGATGTGGGCGCTTATTTCGCTGATAGACGGCTTTCCCATGATTTATCAGGGCGACGAGGACCCGGCTTGGTACAAGGACAAAGGCGGGGCGGTGCTGAAAGATTTCTTCAAAAAACTTTTCGCCGCGAGGAAAGCCGCCTTTGATAACCGCTATTCGGTTCATTATATCTTTACGGGCACGCCGGTGTTCGCGTTTACCCGGGAAAAAGGCGGCGACGTTAAGTTGGTTTTGATTAACCTTTCGGACGCGGACGAGGTATATACGCTGCCGGGGGCGGCAAAAGAAATTTTTATTAACGAAGGCTGTGTGTTTGAAAACGGAACGGCGCGGCTGATACCCAACGGGTTCGCGGTGATGAGTATGGCGGTTTAACTTATTAAGAGGAGGTCCCCATGGAACGAGGCGTTTATTTTGACGGTTGGTACAGAAACAACCACTGCTACCACCCAAGCTTACCCATGCGCAGTGTGCAAATGATAGAGGACATCGAAAAATACCGGGGGACTTTGTTGGTCTGGTCGGCTATGGGCGGCGGTTCCATCTCCCTGCCGTACTTGGAGCATGAAGCCTACGGCGAGGTGGACCCGCGAATGCGCTTTTACGGTTTTATGAACGACAGCGAGTTTGCCAAAGAGTGCGGTAAACGCGGCATCAAAGTTTTCGGAATCGTTTTTGAGGTGCAGGGTTGGGAGTTCCCCGCGGCAATCGGACGGGACAAAAACGGGAACACGGTCATGCAGCGGTTTAACGTGGAACACGGCGGGGAATGCGGCGACTGGTACGGCCTGCGGGAATTTTCCCAAGACAGGCACTGGGAACTGTTCGGCAAAAAATTCTCCGACTATTACCCGGACGGGCTTTACAATTCCGCGGGCGAGGAAGTCACCGACCTTTGGTACGAGTGCTGCGCTAAAACCTATAAGGGCGAACCGGTGCATTCCGATTGGGTGGAGGTAAAAAACCACCGGCAAATCGCTTACCAAATGTGCCGCAACAACCCGGTGTGGCGGGATTATTTAAAGAAAATCATTAAAATAATGATTGACGCGGGGCTTCAAGGCATTCAACTGGACGAGTGCGAGCTTCCCATGACTTCCATCGGCGCGGGCGGATGTTTTTGCCGGGACTGTATGAACGGGTTCCGGGATTATTTAAAGAGGTTGAAATCCGCCGGCAAACTATGCGAAGCGCTAATGGACGAAGACTTGGAGCGTTTCGATTACGCCGGGTATCTGCTTAAAAATAATCTGGATTACCCAAGATATTACGAGGACGTGCCGCTGTACAAATATTACTGGGATTATCAGCTTCGCCAAATAAAAAAATATTTTAAGGAACTTGCCGATTACATAAAAGACTACGGCAGGGAACAGGGCCGCGAAGTGTTGGTTTCCGGAAACTTTTTTACGCTGATGCCCTCTTACTTCCCCCTCGCGCCTTACGCCGACGTAATCATCACCGAAATGAAAAACACCCTGTTCCGCCAACCCGCGTGGTACAGGTACGCGGCGGGGTTCGCGGGGAAAAAGCCGGTCATCGTCGCGGAAAACCCCTACGGCGGCGTGATACCGGAACTTTTGGAAAAGCTCAACCGGGGCAGGGGCTTTGATTTGTACCGTATTTTCCTTTTGGAGGCGGCGGCATACGGGTGCAACATGTCCGTCCCCTACGGCGGCTGGATGGGCAACACTATCAAGGACGCTTTTTATCCCCCGGAAAAAGTCACGATGGAGGTTCAAAACTTTATCGCGGACAAGGAGCATTTGTTCTCAAAGGATTCCGGCGCGGACGCGGCCATTTTGTACAGTTACCCGAGTTATTACTGGCGCGAGGCGGTGGCGGGGTATTCCCAGAACATTGTCACCAACGGGGACATAGACTTGTTGGCATACAGCAACGCGGACATGGACAGCCCCAACAGTTCCCGCCTGCCCTTCTGGGAAGCCTCCCGCTGTATGTCGGGTCTGCAGGTTTGTTACGACGTGGTGTTGTGCGCAGACGGGGAATTAAGGGAAGACGATTTTTCCTTCGCCGATATTGAGGATTATCCGGTTTTGGTTCTGCCGGACTGCCACGTCATAACGGAACGTCAGGCAGGGGCAATCGAACAGTTTGCCGCCAAAGGGAAAACCGTTATCCTCTGGGGCCGCTACGCGGAAAACCTGCCGGGCGCGAAGGAAAAGTTGCTGAAATACGAAAGCGTCCGCCCCTGCGCGAACCACGCGGACAAAACCTCCGCCATAAAAGCTTTTGCCGGTTGCTTTAATGAAAATTACCGGCCCCTTGTCAAAATCAGCGAGCCATCCCTCGGCGTACACACCCACAAAACCGGGGAAAACAAACTGGCCGTTCACCTCATCAATTACCATTACGACCATGCCGCTGACGCGGTGCATGACATCGACGTGGAAATGGAAATTCGCAGGCCGGTTCATTCGGCGGTATTGCACACCCTGACCGGAGACGCGGAAAAAATCCCCGCCGACCGCCTAAAGATAAAGGACGGGAAAAGTTGCATCCAACTAATATCCCTGCCCTTATACGCCGTAGTGGAAATCGAATACTGAAAGGAACATCCCTATGCAAAATTTGCGCGACAAACTGATTAACGGCGAACCTTTTTCACCGGAAAAATTTGCGTCCCCCTCAAGGGAATTCGGAATCCTGCCCTTTTGGTTCGTAAACGGGGAAATGGATTACGGGGAAATGGAATACCAGATAAAAGAATTTGCGGACAAGGGAATGCCGGGGTTTATTTTCCATTCCCGCTTCGGCATTAAGGACTACATGCCCTATTTGGGGGAGGAATGGCTCAAGCGGTACGAATTTGCCGCGCAAAAAGCCAGGGAACTGGGAATGCAAGTCTGGATTTACGACGAATACAACTGGCCGAGCGGCACCTGCAACCAGGAAATCATGGCGGAGAACCCGGCGCTTACGGGCCGGTACCTGCAAATGGTGGTCAACAAAATACCCGGTCAGTATTTTATGTTTATGGAAGGCACGGATTCCCGGTACAACGACTTGGAACAGTCCGAGCCGGTTTTCGCCTGCGCGATTTTGGACGAGGACATTAAAAACGGAAATAACAAAATCTTAAACCTGATGCCGAACCTTTGCTTTGACAAGGTCATTTCGTGGGAAGCGCCGGAGGGGCCTTGGCACCTTTGCTATTTTATCGAGCGCAAAACCTCCTGGTACTCCGACGTGTTAAACGAGGAAACTACGGCGGCATTTATTAACAAAACCCACCAAAAATATAAAAACCACCTGCCCGGCGACATCGCGGACAACGTGGCGGGCTTTTACACGGACGAACCTGCCATGCACTATTTCACCGCCGGGGCGGACAACCAAATCATACCCTGGTCGGCGAAAATGTTTAAGATTTTTAAGGAATGGAACGGTTACGATTTGAAAGAACGGCTTCCGCAGCTATTTTTTGACATCGGCGAGGATTTTAACCAGGTGCGCCACGATTTTTGGTCGGCGCTTTCCAAACAGTACGAGCGTTCGTATTACCAGCAAATCCGCAAGTGGTGCGACGATAACGGCGTGGTGTTCACCGGTCACCTGCTCCACGAGGAATATTTGCGCTCCCAGGCGAAGTCCGGCGGCAACCTGTTTCACATGCTGAAAAATTTAAAAATGACCGGCGTAGACCACCTGTACCCGCGCATCGGCACGAGGGAAATGCCCGAAGAACACGTGGCGCTTAAAATCGCCAGTTCCGCCGCCCACCAAAACGGCAGCACCCGCCTGATTTGCGAATCCCTCGGCGGTTCCTACTGGGACTGTACCATGGAGCGTATGAAATGGATTGCCGACTGGGAATACGTTCTGGGCGTCAATATCCTGAACCCCCACGGGTTCCACTACTCCATCGAAGGGGAACGCAAACGCGACTGGCCGCCTTCGCAGTTTTACCACCATACCTGGTGGCGGTTTTACGGTCTGTTCAACGATTACCTGAAGCGTCTCGGTTATCTGATGACGGGCGGGCGGCATGTGGCAAAGGCGGCGGTTTTGTTCCCCATCAACAGTATTTGGGCAAATTTTGTCCCCATGGGAGCCGACCCCTGCCATAAACTCTGCCAGGATGATTTTGAATACATCACCGACGCTTTGCTGCGCCTGCATTACGATTTCGACTATGTCGACGAGGACATGATGGGGAAGATGACCGTCGGAGACGGGAAAATTTCCGTCAACGGGGAGGAATACCGCCTTGTCATCCTGCCGCCCATGACGCATATCAAAGAAAACACCTTGGCGCTGCTTAAAAAATTCATCGAAAGCGGCGGCAAACTGATTGCCGACACCCTCTTGCCCTGCGGGCTGCTTGAGCCCAAAGGCGAAATTGACCTTAAAACGGCGGAAGAAATTTTCGGAGCGGACGGGAAGGAACTGAAGGACCACTATTTAGCCGACGGCAAAGGTTTTTCCATTACGGGCAAAAAACACCCAAACGGCGGCGAGGCCCTGGTGATTCACGGCCCGGGGTTGCGTAAAGGCGGCGGTATCGAAACCCTGCGGCAGGCGGTGGCTTCCCTGATCGACTGGGACGTGTCCATGGACAGCGACGAGTTGTTTTACCTGTACAGGGTTAAGGACGGCGTTCCGTTTTATTTTATCATCAACCCCACCGGCAGCCCCGTTTCGGCAAAGGTTTCCGTCAGGCGGCAGGGCTCGCCCAAGTATTATAACCTTCTGGACGGCTCGGTAACGGACGTGGCGGTTTACACCCGCGAAAACGGTTGCGTAACCATCCCATGGGAATTTCCGGCTGTGGGTTCGGCGGTGTTTTCCTTTGAGGAAGGGACGGAAAGCCCCCATGTTTCGGAGGCGGACTTTTCCGTCACGGAAGCGACCGGGACCTTTGTAAAGGGACACACGAAATCCGTCACGGCGTCCGCGGTTTACGTAAACGGCGGAAAGACCGTGAAAGTCACCCAAGATTTTATCAAAGAAGCCGATATGATACCGCTTAATCAGGAATGGGACTTTGAGCCGGGCATCGACAATACGTTGGTGATTAAGCATTGGAAATTCGCTATTGCGGACGACCATAACCAACACTTTTTCCAAGAGGATTTTGATACCTCCGGCTGGCTGCCGTACACCGTCGGCGGATGGGAATTGCAGCTGCCCTATGAGCGGGAGAACCCGGAGGAATACCCCGTGGACGTTTTGTACAAAGCCCGGTTTACCGCGGCGTTTATTCCCGGGGATATTAAAATGCTCATCGACGGCTTTAAGGGAACGTCTTATAATTTGTACATCAACGGCGTGCGGGTGGACGACAAAGGCGAGCGCAGTTTTATTGACGCGGAGATGAAACAGATTTTAATCGGAAAATATTTGCTGATAGGTCAAAACGACATTGCGATACGGTTAACGGTGGAGAAAAAGGTGCAGGGCTTGTTGGACTATATCAAAATTTCCGGCTCCCACGCCGTGGAGGAACGCGGCGGCGAATACGCGGTGGTCAAACCCTCCGGGAAAATCAAAACAGGCTCGTGGACCGGGCAGGGTTACCCCTTCTTTTCCGGTACGGGGAAGTATACGCAAACGGTCAGCCTTTCAAAAGAAAATACGGACGGGCGGCTGTTTCTCCACGCGGACTGCGGCAAGGACGTACTGGAGGTTGAAGTCAACGGAAAGAAAGCGGGCGTATGTTTGTGGCAGCCCTATGTTCTGGACATTACCGGACTGGTCAAAGAGGGCGGCAACGAAATCACTTTAAACGTTACCAACACCCTGAACAATTTATTGGAAGGCGTCGAGCAGCCGAGCGGGGTGTTCCGCGCGGAGATTGTGCGGGAGAACAGCGTTTGCCTTAAAATTTGAATCTTGTATAGAGGGAATACCAGTGGCCACCATCAAGGAAGTCAGCAGGCTTGCCAATGTTTCGACCGCGTCGGTTTCGAAGGTGATAAACGGCGACTACTCGGGCGTAAGCGAAGCCACAAAGGAGCGAATCCTTTGGGCGGCAAAGGAACTGAAATACAGGCCCAACCGTTTGGCGCGGGGGCTGGTCAAAAGCCGCACCACCATTGCGGGGCTGCTTGTACCCGACATTTCCAACCCGTATTTCGCGGAGTTGGCGAAAGGGTTGGAGGAAGAAGCGGAACAAAACGGCTACAATCTCATTTTGTGCAACACAGCCGACAACCCCAAAAAGGAACGGAAGTACATCCACATGTTGGTGGAATACAACGCGGACGGGGTCGTTTTATGCGGGATGGAAAGTTACGACAAAACCGGCGTGGAAATGCTGACGGAGCGGGAAATCCCCTTCGTGTCCATTGACCGGGACGCGGATGTAAGCGCCCCCGTTTCCTTTTACTCAAACAGTATGTTGGGGGCGATGTTGGCTACGGAACGGCTGATGGCCTGCGGGCACAGGGAGATTGCCTTTATCGGCGGGGAAAAAGTCCCGGAGGGGCGGAACAAAAGGTATGCGGGGTTCCTGGCGGCTATGGCGTCGCGTAACCTTTCGCCCGACGATAACTTGATTCGCTTCGGGCCGTACAATACGCAAACGGGTTACGAGCGAGCAACGGAACTGCTGCGGGGAAGCAAAAAATTTACGGCAATCGTCTGCGCGAACGACCTGATCGCCCTCGGCGCGGTCAAAGCCATACGGGAAAAGGGGTTGGACGTGCCGAAGGACATTTCCTTAACCGGATACGACGATATCTTGCTTTCTTCGCTGTTTGAACCGAAGCTGACCACCATCCGGCAGGATTCCTATACGCTGGGGCGGGAAGTTTTTAAGGAACTTTTGGGCGTCATACTCGGCGAGCGGAAAGAAAAGATTGTCAGAACCTTTGAACCGGAACTGGTTTTAAGGGAGTCCGTAAGAAACATCGGGCAGTGATAATAAACAAGGAGCGGTACGCATGATTTCTCAAACAAAATACGAAGAAATGAAAGCCCTGACCCTCGATTACCTTAACCGGGCGGGCATTAAGCTGACGGAAAAGGAAAAAGAAAACGTGGAGGTCGCCGATTTCGGACTGGGGGAAATCGAAAGCACCGGCCTTCAGGTAATCACCTACGTCAACACCGACCGGGTGTGCGCCAAGGAACTGGTGCTCGCGCCCTTCCAAACCTGCCCGGAGCACAGGCACCCGCCGGTTAACAACGGACCGGGCAAGGAGGAAACTTTCCGCTGCCGCATGGGTGAGGTTTATCTTTACGTCTCCGGAGAAAAAACGGAAAAACCCGCCTGCAAACCGCCCGCGGGGCGGGAAGCCCGCTACACCGTATGGCATGAGGTTAAACTTTGCGAAGGCGGGCAGTACACTTTACTCCCCGACACGCCGCATTGGTTCCAAGCCGGCGCGGAAGGCGCGGTGGTGTCGGAGTTCAGCACAAACAGCGACGACGAATCGGATATTTTCACCGACCCGGATATTGTCCGCGCGCCGAAGGTTGGATGAGCCGCGCGGCTAACCGCGTTTTGTTTATGCCATTGCCGCTTTTATTTTAAGGATGCGTTCAAAAAAATTTATTGATTGCGCCCATAACGCCTAATTATATACCGCTCGAGCCAAACCGCCGGGCCGTCGTCGTTATTGCTCGGGCATATTTCATCGGCGGCGGCTTTCGCTTCGTCCAACGCGTTGTACGTCGCGATACCGGTGCCCGCGTATGTCAGCAAATCGATATCGTTTAAATCATCGCCGAAAGCGACGGTTTGCGAAGCGTCGATACTCCAATTTCGCTCAAGCCCGGCAAGCGCCTTTGATTTGGTGGCGTCCTTGTGCATGACCATCGCCAACCCGTCCCGGGCGACTTTCATATAGGTTTCATCGGGAAGGCGCTCATTGAGAAAAGCAATGTCGTCAATATTTTTAATCATCGTGTAGATTTTCTCGGCGTCTTTTTTATGCGCGGAAAAATCTACGATTTCAAAATCGGTAATCCACGGCCATTCGCCGGACACGGGGAAGTTTGCGTAATGGGTAAAGCGGTTTTGCGAAACGATTTCCAACCCGCGCGCGTCGCAGGCGAGCAGAAACGGACGCGCGGCTTCATAGGGAATAGGCATGTGATATATCAACTTAGCGCCTATGTATGCCAACGCGCCGTTCATCAGTATTCTGCCGTCGAACATTTCAAGCGGAACGACCCGTTCGGCACTTCCCCTGCCGGTGGCGCAAACGGTTTTTATTCCCAAAGCGCGGCAGCGGGCGAAGACGGATTTTGTATACCCGGAAACCGTTTTGTCGTCGCGCAGCAGCGTCCCGTCCAGGTCTGTGGCAATTAATTTAACAGATTCTTTCATCGCTCCAGTAATTTTCTCAGCGCTTCCCGTGCCCGGGAAAGCCTCGACTTTACCGTATTGACCCCAATGCCCGCGGTTTCGGAAAGTTCCTGATAACTCAGCCCGTTCATGTCCCGCAGGATAATCATAGTGCGTTGGTCTTCCGGCAGCGACGATATCGCCCGCATAATTTCGCCCGCGCGGCTGCGGGCAAGCGCTTCGTCCTCGGCGGAAGGGGATTTTTTATCTTCCGCCAACTTGTCAAGTTCATCGCCTTGGGAAATTTCGATTGCTTTTTTGCGCTTTCGCAGTTCGTCAAGGCAGGCGTTTACGGTGACGGCGCAAACCCAACTCTTGAGAGAACCGCTCTCGGGTATCTTCGCGTTGGGAAGCCCCTTGTAAATTTTAATCGCGGCTTCCTGGCAAATATCCAACGCGTCCTCGTTGTTATTAAAGTACCGGTGCGCGATATGCCAAATCAACTTCTCATATTTTTTTAAAAGATTTTCAAAGTCGCCGTTTAAATGCGAATTCCCTGATAACATGGATAATTTTTCCTTCGCGAAAACAAAAAATAACCCAGGGTGCCGGTCCTATATTTTGACACCTAGCCCTGCGGCTAGGTGGGTGTCCGCAACAAAACGTTCGCCATCCGCCCGCCCGCGAAGGGAGTTACGGCGGCCCGGCGTTAGTTTTGCAATGAATAAGACTCCCGTTTTGTATCTGTAGGTTCAAAATTATAGGTTGTCGAACATCCCAGGCTCTTTAGGCGAATTATAGCGTATTGTTCACAACGGCGCAAGCGGTTCCGTTATCCTTTACGCCAAACGCATGAACGCGTTTGGCGTAAAGGGACGCCCACATTCTTGACAAACAAAACGGATTATTATATCATGCTTCAACAAACAGTTCGTCCGGCGTAATCTTGGTTGATAGCAAAGCAAATCCTTGGTTATGGATGACTCATATTTAAAACGATGGGGTAAAAGCCCGGAGATGTTACGTTTATTTTTCGTAATCAGCCCAGGTAGCTCAGTTGGTAGAGCAGAGGACTGAAAATCCTCGTGTCGGCGGTTCAATTCCGTCCCTGGGCATTGCCCTGCATTGCGGGTGTAGTTCAATGGTAGAACACCAGCCTTCCAAGCTGGACACGTGGGTTCGATTCCCATCACCCGCTTGGAAAACATTTGCGCGAATGGCTCAGTGGTAGAGCATCGCCTTGCCAAGGCGAGGGCCGCGAGTTCGAATCTCGTTTCGCGCTGATAAGGAAAGCCCCGGATATCCGGGGCTTTTTGCTGTC
>JAISWA010000133.1 GCA_031271275.1 Clostridiales bacterium
GGCGATTATGAAAAAGCGCTCGACTGGCATCAAAAGTCATTAATAATCAAAGAAAAGGTTCTTGGCAAGGAACACCCGTCTACCGCCATAGCTTACAACAACATTGCCTTCATCTACAGCAGGCAGGGCGCCTACGGAAAAGCGTTGGTCTGGCATCAAAAAGCGCTAACCATCCGCGAAAAAGTGCTTGGCGGGGAACACCCGAGTATCGCCCACTCTTACAACAACATAGGTGAAATCTACAGTAATGAAGGAGATTACGAAAAAGCGTTGGACTGGTATCAAAAAGCGCTAACCATCCGCGAAAAAGTGTTTGGCGGGGAACACCTGAATACCGCTACTACTTACCACAACATGGGGGTTACTTACCAAAATCTTGGCGACTGCGAAAAGGCGCTGGATTTGTACCAAAAAGCCTTAACCGTGCGTAAAAAAGTGCTTGGTACGGGACATCCGGACACAAAACAAACACTCCGCAATATTCAAGATTTGCTCGACCTTTCCGTCGAACCCCCACTCCCGGACGGCGCCCGTTAGCCGCAATTTCCGTAACCCGCAAAACCTACCGGCTACTATGCAAAGATGCGAAAAATATTTTGTTTCCCTTGCGAAGTATCGCTTAAAAATGTTTGAAACAATTATGTTTTTGTCATTTAAAACAAATAGTGCAAATATATCACTGGCATAACAGCCCAAATTCTAATACTGTTTTGAATCGTTTTCAGCCGTTTCCGCCCCGTCTCCCACCCCTGTCCTGTACACATCCGCCCCGCTTTCCCTTAATCTGCGGTACATCTCCTCCGAAGCCTTATCCGGCTGTTTTGGCACAAAGTACAGCACCGCCACCGTGTTCCCGGCGCGGTTCTCGCTAATTACCCGCTCGCAAAACGCCGCGTCCAACAGCGCCGTCGCCACCACCGCGTTCCGGTAACCGTCCGAACCGCTCAGGCAACACTCCAACAACGAAAGGGCGTGGTCGCCGCTTTCGCTGAAGCGTATTCCCGAGGACGTGAAAAGGAACCGGTCAAAATCCCCGGGAACCCCGCCCGCTGCGGCGACGCCCTCCGGCAGCGTCAACACCGCCGGTATTCGTTTCCCGAGGCAGAATTTTATGACGGAAAGGGCGTGTTCCAAGACCAAATCCTCGAGCAAAAGCGCTTCCTCACGGGCAAGGGCCCCGCGCCCGGTGTTGATTGCCACCTGCACGCTGCCGCGGGCGTTGGACTGATAATTTTTCACGAGCCATTCCCCGCGCTTGGCGGTCAGCTTCCAGTGTATGCGCTTGAGGGAATCCTCGGGCCGGTATGCGCGTATGTCGGAAACGGACGCGTAATCTTCCTCCTTCGCTTCAAAGGCGGAGGCGGCTTGGGAAAGCAGCGCCGCAAGCGGGAAATTTTCCAGTTCGGGAACCCGGGGGAGCACGGTCAGCGCGAACGCGCTTTTTATTTTCCGCTTAAAGGCGAACATGCCGAGGAAACCGCTGACCTCCACGCGGCAAAGCCCCAACGGGTAATCGCCCCGGCACCGGGCGCGGAAATGAAGGGTGTGGACATTTTTCGAGAAGGGCGTGACCGGGAAGGCGGAGAATATATTTTCGTGGCGTATGGCGAAGGGATCGTCGAGGAGCTTGCATTGGACAAGGGGGTGCATAAAGGGGGTAAAGTTGCGGATGTGAATTTCATAATACGCGGGTTCGCCTTTAATCACCGTAGTGCTTGCGCACTTTTGCGTAACGCGCAGGCCGAGCAGCAATACAAGCGCGTAAACGCCGGAAAGCGCGGGCAGCAGCAACAGCGCGTACAGCGTAAAATACAGGGTGAAACCGCCGAAGACCCACGCGAACGCAAACGCCGCGGTTAGCAGCAGCCCGTAGGCGATACGCGTCACAGCCGTTCCGTTTCCGCTGCCGCCGCCACCGCGCGGCTGACGACGTCGAGGGCGGTGATTCTTTTCAACCGCGCCTCCTGCTTCAGCAATATGCGGTGCTCCAACAGGTGGGGCGCCATTCGCAGAATATCGTCGGGTATGGCGTAGTCCCGCCCGGAAAACAGCGCCCACGCCTGCGCGGCTTTGTACAGGCAAAGGCTCGCCCGTGGGCTTGCCCCCAACAATACTTCCTCCTGCGCCCGCGTTTCCCGCGCTATCTTTACGATAAAATTATTCAGCGCGTTATCCACATGCACCGTCTCTACGATTTCCTGTATTTTGGCGATATCCTCGCTTTTCGCCACGGCGTAAAGCTCCGCGAGGGGGTCGCCCCGGCGGAAGCGGTCGAGCATTTTGCTTTCCTCCGCCTGCGTGGGGTAGCCCAGCGTAATTTTCATGAAAAACCGGTCGAGCTGCGCTTCCGGAAGCGGGTAGGTGCCTAAATATTCCACGGGGTTTTGCGTGGCGAGCACCATAAACGGCGTGGGCGCGGGGTAGGTGCGCCCGTCCACCGTCACCTGGTTTTCCTCCATGACTTCCAACAGGCTCGATTGGGTTTTCGGCGACGTGCGGTTGATTTCGTCCGCGAGGATGAACTGGCTCATCACCGCGCCGGGCCGGTACTCGAACTCCCCCGTCCTGGGCGAGTAGGACGAAAACCCCGTTATGTCGGAGGGCATAACGTCCGGCGTGAACTGGATGCGCTTAAACGTGCCGTCCACCGACTTCGCCAGCGCCGAGACGAGGCTCGTCTTCCCCACGCCGGGGACGTCCTCAATCAGCACATGCCCCCGGCAGGAAAGCGCCACCAAAACCAGATTGATGGCGTCGCGCTTGCCCACGATTACTTTTTCAATATTCCCGCGTATGCGCCGGACGCACTGCACGGCATGGTCGGGGGTGTCAATCATGGCAGCCCTCCCATTCCGCGTAAAGCCCGAGCAGCTTTTCCTCAAGGGCGGTTTTTTCCGCGTACAGTTCCGCCGCCGCCCGCGCGTCGCAGGCGTACTCGTCCCGGGAAAGCAGCCCGTCTATTTCGGCTGTGCGCGTCTCGGCGGACGCAATCTCCGCCTCAAGCCGCGCCAAGCGCGTTTTCTGCTTCCGCGCTTCGCTCTCGGTTTCCTTTTTGCGCAAATACTCGTCTTTGTCGGAAAGCTTTTGCACGGCGGTATCGCCGCCGGCAACGGCCTGCGGAAGCGGGTTTTTCAATTCCTTTTTCTTTTCGATATAGTAGTCGTAATTGCCAAGGTAGGCGGTAAGCCCCTCCGGGGTAAGCTCCAACACGCGGGTGGCGGTGTTGTTGATGAAGTACCGGTCGTGGGAAATGTAGAGGACGGTGCCGGGGAAGTCCCGCAGCGCTTCCTCCAAAATTTCCTTGGAGAACATGTCGAGGTGGTTGGTGGGCTCGTCGAGGATTAAAAAATTCGCGCCGCCCAACATGATTTTCGCCAGCGAAACCCGCCCCCGCTCCCCGCCGGAAAGCGCCGAAACCGGCTTAAACACGTCGTCGCCGGTGAACACGAACGCGGCGAGCACGTTGCGGATTTCCGTCTGGGTCAGCTTGGGGTAAGTGTCGGCAAGTTCCTGAAAAACCGTTTTATCTTCGTCGCTGCGTAGCTGCATTTCCTGGTCGTAATACCCCACGCGCACATGCACGCCCTCCCGCACCTTGCCGGAAAGCGGCGCAAGCTCCCCCACCAAAATTTTAAACAGCGTGGTCTTGCCGATGCCGTTGGGCCCGATGAGCGCGGTGCGGTCGCCTTTTTTCATCTCAAAGGAAATATTTTCGGAAAGGACTTTTTTCCCGTAGCCGATGCGCAAATTTTCTACGGTGAGCACGTCGTGACCGGAGGAAATTTTCGGCGTGAGGATGAGGCGCATGTTGGCGGGCAGGCTGTCCGGTTTTTCCACCCGCTCGATTTTGTCGAGCAGTTTTTCCCGGCTCTTTGCCCGGATGATCGCCATTTCGGTCTTAAAGGAGCGCAGGGTTTTAGCGACTTCCTGATGGTGCTTGATTTCCTTTTGGTTCTGCAAATAGTGCTTCAGGGCGATTTCCCGGTCGGCTGCCTTCTGCTTCGCGAAAAAGGTGTAATTGCCGTTGTAAACGGCGGTTTTTTTATTCTCCACCTCGATGGTTTTGGTCACGACCCGGTCGAGGAAGTAGCGGTCGTGGGAGATGATGATAATCGCGCCGCCGTACCCCCGCAAATAATCCTCCAACCACGCGACGCTTTCAATATCGAGGTGGTTGGTGGGCTCGTCGAGCAGCAGCAAGTCCGGCGAGGTGAGCAGCAGCCTGCCCAACGCCGCCCTTGTGCGTTGTCCGCCGGAAAAGTTCCGCAAGGGTTTGTCCCATTCCTCCTCGGGAAAGCCGAGGCCCTTTAATACCCCGCGCACGCGGCTTGCCTGCTCGTAGCCGCCCTGTTCCTCAAATTGGTGGCTCAGCCGCGCGTATTTTTCCAACGCCTGCTCCTGCGCCGCGCCGGAAAGGGCGCCCATTTCCGACTCCAAATTCCGTATTTCCGCCTCAAGGCGCTTTAGCGGCTCGAATACCGAATCAAGCTCCGCGTAAAGCGTGAGGGGGGAGACGGGTTGACAGGGGGACGCGGAGTCCGGTGAACCGGCTGCGGCTTGGGCGGAACCCGTCTCAGCCGCTGCGCTTTCGGCGTTTTTATTAAAACCCTCAAGCTGTTGCATATAGCCGATACGCGCGTCCGACCGCAGGGTCAGCGTGCCGCCGTCGGGCTGCCACTCGCCCGTGAGCAGCCGGAACACGGAAGTCTTGCCCGCGCCGTTTACGCCGATAAGCGCCGCCTTTTCCTTTTCCTCGAGTATGAAGGTGACGTCCCGCAGGATAACATCCGTTCCGATATGTTTTTCGAGATTTTTGCATTGAAGGAGCAAGGGGAATCAGTCCTAACAAGATTTAACTCCAAAAAAAAAGTTCATAGATTTTACGCTATGAACGCTTATACTATAAACGAAAACGGGCGGGAATTAAAGCGGCACGCCAAAGGAAGATATTGAGATGCATGATTTGCGCATCAAGGCAATTGATGCGGTAAAACGAAAATCCGGCTGACGGTACCTCATAAAAACTCCAACATATTTGCCCTGAAATACAGCGCCGCGTGCCGTCGCTGCGCGTTCTTGTTCACGCGTTCCTTAATGGCGATTGTGCTGAAAAACGCCGCCCACATATCCCGCGCCCGCGTTTCGTCGTCGGAATACTCCACCGCCGCGTCTTTGGGGGCGTCCACAATCACGTAATCGTTCCCGTCGTACACGGCGGCCTCGCCGCGCTTTTTGTCGTGGATGACCCACGCGTGGTTCATAAACCGGTCGCGGAAATGTTCCGCGAGCAGTTGCAGTACCCGGTGCTTGGGGGATATGGCGCAGTAATACGCGCCTTGTTTCGTTTCCGCGAAACGGCAGAAGCCCGAGAGCATGTGCGCCTCATACCCGGTCATTCGCGCGAGCTTGTGGACGCGCAGCACGCAGTCCTCTTGAAGGCGGTTGTCCACGCTCGCGCCGCGCTTGAAGCCGAGCACGATGTATTTAAAAATAGCCATATGCTTTTCCACTTCGCCGGAAAGGAACGCCGTGTACACGTTGTACGCCGCCCCGGGGGAAATTTTCTTCCGTATCCCTTCCCATACGCGCTTCGCTTTTTCCGGGTCGGACGCCACGAAATAATTTTCCGCGCCGAGCATGGGCTGATACTCGTCCTCGGTCTGGATGGATAGCGGCAGGATTTTATCATAATAGTACGCGTACACCGCGCACAGCAGGCCGTCAAGGCTGCCGTCGAACAAAACCACATACCCGCTCATGTCAACCCCCCAAGCAGCGGCGCGTCTTTCCGCCTATCGTCCGGCGCGGCAAGGGCGGCGTTTTCCCCGTCAAACAGCCCTATCTGCGCGTAACGCTCGTCAATTTTGTTTTCGGACAGCCGCGCCTCCAGTATCTCCGGTATCATGGGCGTGCGCTCCATCATCTTCCCGCCGCAGGTAATAAAATATTTCGCCCGCTTGAGCACGACGCCCATCTTTTTCAAATGCGCAAAGTCCAGTTTGCCTACCCGCCGCGCCGAAAGGATTTTCATAGCGCTTCTCTGGCCTATCCCCGGCACGCGAAGCAGCAGCAAGTAGTCCGCCCGGTTAATCTCCACCGGGAACCGCTCTATGTGGTTAAGCGCCCAGTGGCATTTGGGGTCCATATTCAGGTTGAGGTTTTCGTTTTCCCGGTTGAAAAGTTCGTTGGAAGTAAAGCCGTAGAACCGCAGCAGCCAGTCCGCCTGATACAGGCGGTGCTCGCGGAGCAGGGGAGGGCTGACGGCGGGAAGCAGCGGGTTTGCGCCCGCCACGGGGATAAACGCGGAATAAAAGACGCGCTTGAGTTTGTATTGGCTGTACAATCCCTCGGCAAGGCGGACGATACGGCTGTCGCTTTCCGGCGTGGCCCCGACGATCATCTGCGTGCTCTGCCCCGCCGGTACAAATTTCGGCGCGCTGCGGAAGCGGGTGATTTCGTCCTTAGTTTGAATGATTCGGTTTTTGATAAGCTTCATGGGGGTGAGGATGGAAGACTTGGTTTTTTCCGGCGCGAAAGTCCCGAGGCTTTCCTCGGAGGGCAGCTCGATGTTGACGCTCATGCGGTCGGCTTCCGCCCCCGCCGCCTGTACAAGGGCGGGGTCTGCGCCGGGTATGGCTTTGACGTGGATGTAGCCGTTGAAGCGGTATTCCCCGCGCACGAGGCGGAGGGTGGCAAGCAGCATTTCCATGGTGTAGTCGGGGCTTTTGATGACGGCGGAACTGAGGAACAAGCCCTCGATATAATTCCGCTTATAGAACCGGATTGTCAGCTCCGCGATTTCCCGCGGGGTGAACGCGGCGCGGGGGACGTCGTTGGAACGGCGGTTGGCGCAATACTGGCAGTCGAACACGCAAACGTTGGTCATGAGGATTTTTAGCAGCGAGACGCAGCGGCCGTCCGCCGAGAAGGTGTGGCATATCCCGCAGGCGGACGCGCTGCCGAGCCCGGCGCGGGTTCCCTTCCGGTCAACCCCGCTTGAGGTGCACGCCACGTCGTACTTCGCCGCGTCGGTGAGGATTTTGAGTTTCTCGAGGGAATCCATAAGCGCCACCCAAAAATATGTTTGGCTGATTATATAATATCTGCATGGAAATGCAAACAAACGTGCGAATGCGTGGTTTTGCAAAATTTGTTATAGTTATATATAGGCTATACAAAAGGGGATAACGGATATGAACAAGGGCGTTAATAAGGTGGACGCGGTAATAGGCGGCGAGATTATCACGCTGGTGTCCGGCGAGGACGAGGAGTATATGCAGAAGCTCGCCAGGTACATAAACCGCAAGCTTGACGAGATTAAAGCGATGAAAACCACCGCGTCGTTAAACGAAAAGACAAAGGCGTTGGTTATCGCGCTTAACATCGCGGACGATTTTTATAAAACGGCGGACAAGCTTACGAAGCTGGAGGGCGAGCACGAAAAGTTCGTCGTCGAAATGGGCCGTATGCAGGAAGAAATCAATTTATTAAACGAAAAAATACTGGAGCTGCAAAACAGCCTTGAGCGCACCCGCGTCGCAAGCGTATTGCCGGATAAGCAAAACGTCGTAAGGATAAAATCCCGGGCAGCCGGGGGACGGAGGTAACTATGACCGCAGCGGAAAAATTGTCCGCCCTTCGCGCGCGGATGGACGAGCGAGGGCTTGACGCGTACATAGTCGTCAGCGCCGACGCGCACCAAAGCGAGTATGTGAGCGATTACTGGCGCGGGCGGGCGTGGCTCTCGGGCTTCGACGGCTCGGCGGGGAAGGTCGCCGTGATACGGGACGAAGCCGGACTGTGGACGGACGGGCGGTATTTTATACAGGCGGAAAATCAAATCAAAGGCTCCGGAATCACGCTGTACAAAATGGACGTGGACGGCGTGCCGGAGCTTAACGAATGGCTTAAGGAAAAATTGCCGGAAAACGGGCGGCTCGGCTTCGACGGGCGCACGGTTTCCGTTTTTGATTTTGACGGGATGAAAAAGGATTTGGCGTCCAAAAAAATCGCCTTTGAATACGGGGCGGATTTGCTCGGCGAAATATGGAATGACCGCCCCCCGCTGCCTACCTCCCCCGCGTTCGAGCACGCCGCGCAATTTTCCGGCGCGTCCCGGATGGAAAAATTAAAAGCGGTGCGGGAGGAAATGCGGAAGAAAGGCGCGGATTATTATTTGGTCGCGTCCCTCGACGATATCGCGTGGCTGCTTAATATCCGGGGCAACGACGTGCCCATGACCCCCGTGGTATACGCCTACTGCCTTATCGGTATGGATTGCGCGTACCTGTTCGTCGATTCCGCCAAAATAGGCGCGG
>JAISWA010000268.1 GCA_031271275.1 Clostridiales bacterium
TCGCCTACACCTTCCGCAAAAAAGACGGCTGCGATATCCCGGAACTGGCGAGCATCAAAGACAAATTCGGCAGCATCGACAAAGACAAAGCCGCGGCGCTGCGTTATGAAATTTTGCCCGGCGACGCGTGGCTTTCGGAAGACGTGGATATTTTGATCCCCGCGGCGCTTGAAAACCAAATCACGCCGGAGGTTTTCCCGCATATTTCCAAGCAGGTGCGCGTAATCTGCGAAGCCGCCAACGGTCCCACCACGCCCGACTGCGACGGGCTGATCCGCGAGCGCGGAATACTGCTGATTCCGGACTTCCTGTGCAACGCGGGCGGCGTGACGTGCAGCTACTTCGAGCAGGTGCAGTGCAATATGAACTATTTCTGGCCCAAGGAAGAAGTGCTCGAGAAATTGAACTTCGCCATGGTCAAAGCCTTTGACGGGGTATACGCCATGGCGAAAGAAAAGAACGCGTACATGCGCGACGCGGCGTATTTTATCGCCATCGACCGCGTGTACAACGCCGTGAAGATGCGGGGTTGGGTGTCGTAAGAACAAAGAAAAAAGCCGCCTCGCTGTCATTCTGAGCGAAGCGAAGAATCTTACTTTACACTGTCATTCTGAGCCGCAGGCGAAGATTCTTCGCTTCGCTCAGAATGACAGCGGATGGTGTTAAATTTCCGTCGAACCTACCAACCTCGCCCGCACAATCAACCGGTTCGGCCTGTTGCCGCCGGGGTAAATAAGCGGGTCGCAGGTGATTACCGTGAGCATTTGCATTTCCACATCCCAAGCGGGCTGCAGGACCGATTCGTCCTCAATGGGAACGATGAACTGATCAAAAACCTCATAAGTATATTCCACATCCCGGAACGAGACGTAAACCAAATCCCCGTTTTGCACCAAATCAAGATACCGGAACGGCTCCATCCCAGACGACGACGAACGGTGCGCGGAAATAACGCAGTTGCCGTATCTGCCGGGCATTGAGCTGCCGGTCAGATGACCGATGCCCTTGTGCATTTGCGTGTTGGTCGTGCCCTCAAGCAGTTTTTCCGAAACATCCAAAACAGGAATCGTAACCACGCCGAGGTTATAATCGTCGTATTGCTTTTCGGTCGGCGCTTGCGCCGCCTCGCCTGCCGCGTCTGTTTTTGGCGCGGGGTCGGGGTTATCCCTTACGACCGCGTCCACAATCAGCGTTTTTTCCGGACCGCGCAAAACCGCTTCTTCCGCTATTGCTCCGTCCTTATAAACGGAAAGGTCAAACAACCGCTCCGGTTCCGCGCTTTCGGGCGCGTTTTTTTCGGAAGCAAGCGCGTCCACTTCTCCCGGTTTGCCGGCAGGCGATTGCGTAAGTATGTCCGGTTTGACGGTCACATGCTCCTGCGGTACGTATAAAGAAGTTGCCTCACGCGCGCGTTTCGCGTTCCACGGGTATAGCCTCACTTCGTGAACCACCGCGGCAACAATGCAGCAGCAGCCCGTCACCAACAGCGATATTTTTATCCTTTTCTTTATCTTCGGAGAAATCACAGGCTCACCCCCTGCAATCCAAAATTATTACTAATACAATTATAACACAATTCAAATATTCCGTGAATAGAAAAAAGCGGGTAAGGGGAATCGAACCCCTGTCTCTAGCTTGGGAAGCTAGCGTTCTGCCATTGAACCACACCCGCGATTTGATTTATAATGAATTATAGCACGTAGAGCACAAGAAATCCAGAAGGGGTCGTTTAGTCTGGAAATAAAATTTTCAAAGTCGGCTTCTTACTCCGTGGGCGACAAAGTTTACTTTAAAAAACCTCACCCCTGCGGCGGCCACGAGTGGGAAGTGCTGCGCATCGGGATGGACTTCCGCGTTAAATGCGCGACCTGCGGGCATTTGCTCATGCTTCCTCGCGTAAAATTCGAAAAAAGCGTAAAAAAAGTGCTGTATTCCAAGTCCGGCGAAAACCGCGTTCCCGACGGCGGGTAACCTTTATTTCTTCTTAAACCGCGAAAGCACCGCATCATACCAACGCGCGGGTTTCTCCGCGCCTTTTTCTTTTTCAAGCTGACGCGCCCGGCGCATATCCGCCATTTCTTTTTTAGTTTTCATACCCTTCATGCTTACGATGTACATTCCCGCCATTTCAACCTTCACCATTTTTTTAAGGGGCAGCGCGTCGTACACTTTGGCGTCGCACAGCAGCGTCATGATTTGCGGGCCGATTTTGGCTTTGACCAACGGGGTTTTCATCAGTCGCGACCACTTGGGCGTTTGCTCGTATACCGCCTTGGGGAAATTGGCGTTGGTTATTTTATCTTTCTTCTTGTCTATTACGTAAATCGTAGCCGCCTGTTTGTTGCGCTCCACCATCTCCTGCTGATCCGCCATGCGCTTCCCCGCCCAGCGGTTGAGGAAATACAAGCCGATACCCAACGCGACAATTACAATTCCGATGATGATAAATACGTCCCAAATCCCAAGTCCAAACAATGCAGACGCCCCCGCGTGAAATTATTTTTACAGCGGACAGTATACAAGCGCTTACGCGGTTAGGCAAGCACCTAAATTTTTGCAAAAAAAAGAACCGGAACAAATCCGGTTCAGCGTTTAGTAAATTTATAGATAAGCTATATCAGTTTTCCCTTGGCGCGTCGTCGTCCGCTTGCGGGTCTTCGGCGTTGCAGCAGCAGCCCTCGGGTTCGTCACAGGGTTTTTCCGCGGATTTGCGGGCGTTTTCCAAAGACTCGTTAAGGGATTTGGAAATCTCGTCAAAGACGGACGCGGTTTTTTCGAGCACGGCCTGGCTTGCCTTCTTAATCTTGGGCTCCACTTCTTTGTAGACCGCTTCCACCTTGCTGCCGAATTCCCGGGTGAAGTTATCCACATGCTTGGTGAAGCGGGCGAATTTTTCCTCCACATGTTCCACGGTGTCGCCGTCGAACATCTGCCAGCCGTCGTTGTCCTGCGAGCGCTTCATAGATTCCATCAGCTTCGCCGCCTCGTCGGCGGTGATTTTGCCCTGGTCAAGCAGCTCCAATACTTTTAAGCGTTCATGCTTCATAATTATACCTCCGTTTTATTTTGTATTTACCTTTATATACGCTGCGGATGGGAAATTGTTTATATAAGCTCAAACCACCGCGTTTTGCTGCCATCGTCATAGCTTATCGCGTAAACGCCCCCGGCTTGCAGCCCCGCATACGCGAACTGCTGCCCGTTCCCCAGTTTGCGCGTTTCCCCGGTATCCAAGTTAAACGCCGTAAGCGCAAAGGTCTCCGCTTCCACGATGACCATCCACCGCCCGTCGATTTCAAATTGCCGCGCCTTTACCGGGCAGGTAAAATCCACGCGCCCGCCCTCCGGCGTCGAGCAGTATATTTCGCCGTCCTCCACATTAATATAATACAGCTTCCCGTCATGCATACGCAGGTTATCGCAATTAAGGTCGTTCAATGGCGTCTGTTCGCCGTTTTCCCCCGGCGCTGCCGTATACAAGCGGTAGCCTTGTCCGCCGTTGACGAAATAAAACCGCCCCTCATGAATCACCGTGCCATACGCCGCCGTTTTTACAACCGCCTCCGCCTCCGTTGGCGCCTCAAGATTTATACGGTATAAGCGGTCGCGGTCGTCATGGTTGGTATAATACAAAAACCCCCCGTCTACCCGAAGGAACGACGCGCAGTTTCCCGTAAGGCGCTGCGCGCCGCCTTCGCCGGTGTCTTTTACGCGGTATACCCCGTAATTATTCAGCGTATCGCAAAAATAGACGTAACCGTCGTCACAGGCAATAAAAGACGGACGCACCCCGTCAGCCAACACCCGTTCCGTTCCGCCGTCGCGAGAAACGAGCTGATATCTTCCGTTGTTGTATAAACGGTAATACTCGACGCCTTCGTGAACATAATATGAGCCTTCGAGCATATTGCCCGGGTCTGCCGGGTCTGTCGCCGTAAAGGCGGAAAAATTACGCGCCAAAAGCGCCCCGGGCTGCTCCGCTTCGGACGTCCCTTCCGAAACGCTTTGACCGGTGGTGAGCTGCGACGCGTCCGCAAGGGCGGGGGTCGTTCTTCTAAACACCGGAATCAGCACGTTTATCACAAACAGGAACAGAAGTGAAAAGAAAACCAACGCCGCAAGTACCGCGATAACCGTTTTCATCGACGAGCGCGTTTTTTCTTCGGTATCGACCTTTTCAACTTCGCGCTTTATGTTTGCCACCGATTTAAACTGCTTATAAAAATCGTCTACGGAACCGTATAAAACGTCGCCCTTGAGTATCCCGTCCATCAGCTTCGCCAGTTTGGGCGGGACTTTGGCAAGGGGCGGCGCGTCGGGCGGCGGCGTTTCGGAATACGGCTGCCCGTGGAGCATCCGGTAAAACAGATGAATTAAATCCGTCACCGTGGTGCGGAAGGTGGTGTCCCAGGTAAAAAGGCAATCCATCATCAACTGGCCGTAATGGTTGACATGCATGTCGTCTTCCGTAATCTTAAAATGAAGGTTGTGATGTTCCGCCTGCGAAAGTATCAGTATCAGCGGCCTGATAAAATCATAGGCATCTTCAATCGGCATTTGCTTTTCTTTTAAATACGCCACCAAGCTGTCGTATGTATTGGGTTTGCGAACCACATACGCGGTATTGTTCTGCCTGCGGATATCTTCGATTTTGGGAATCGGAACGTCATGCAAATCGCGCATGGACTCCGCCATCTGTACAAATTTTTCAAGGGAACTGACGAATTCCTCCGAGAAACGCGGTTCGACCTTCAAATCGCCGGTATCGGCGCGCGAAGTCATATACACGGGGTTAAACTCGGTCACGACATAAGCCGCGCCCTCGGCGTCTTCCGCGTGATAATGCGTAAGGAACGGGTCTGAAGAAATGACGGATTTCAGCGTAAACGGGTAAAGACTTATTTCAAGCGCCATACGCGCCTCCAATCTATATAGGCGGTGAAAATTCAGTCTAAACGGGCGCGAGGAGGACGCGCAGCGCCCATTCCGCCCGAATAGCAAGCAAAAATTACATCAACGCAACTGTAATACTGTCATATAATGCTTGACACGGGTTTTAGCCGTGTGTATAATGCCGTGCGTTGGCTCAATAGCTCAGTTGGTTAGAGCGCCGGCCTGTCACGCCGGAGGTCGAGGGTTCGAGCCCCTTTTGAGTCGCTTACGGAAGCTTGCAGCTTCCGTTTTTTATTTTCCCCGGTATACGTCTATCCGGCTCGGCCCGTTAAAAATATAGAACGGGAAAACTTCCCCCAGATACGCGTCCACGCCGTTCGCGGCGTAATACCCGCCAAGGTTGGCTCCGGTTTCCGCAAAGACAATCATTTTGACATTATACCTTCTGCAGCAGTCTATAATATCGTCTATGGTGCGCGTAGTGATGGTCATTCCGGTCACAATGCACAGGTCAGACGCGGCAATCATGTCGAGCGTCTTTGCGCCGTCCACGATTTCTACGGTGCCGAACATTTTTTTACCCACGATTTCCGGGTCAAAATCCGTTCCGACGATATGAGCCCCGTTTTCCCTGAACAAAGTCAGTATATCGCCGACCACGCCCACGTTTACGATGCTTTTCCCTTTGACGGAACCCAACAGGCGCTCGGCTTCGCGCAGTATCAGGGTGCTGCGCCAACGCATTTTTTTACGGAAACCCCGTCCGCCGATTCGCCGTAGGACGGCTCCAGTTCCGAGCACGCCGGGTACACGGAATCCAACAGCGCGACCTCCAACGCGGTATCTATGTCGCCAAGCGTCAGGAAATCCCGGTTCACGTAACTTTCAAGCTCCGCCACGGGATAATCGGCACGCGTACTGTACGCGCAGCCAAGCCCCACCGTTTGCGCAAGCAGGAACTTATATTTAAAAATCCGCCCGTTGCCCGCCGGGTTAAACAGGCAGTCCACGCTCCATATGCCTTCGATACGCCGCTGCTCCGCGTCTGTCCTCATCATAACATTTTG
>JAISWA010000239.1 GCA_031271275.1 Clostridiales bacterium
AAAATGCCGAAGTGTTATCTTCTTTTCCAGAAATATTTATTTATTTTCACCAGCCAGCAACAAATGTGTGCCGTTCTTGCGCAAAATTATAAATATCGTTATTTCTAAATTAACCCTCAAAAAGGTTAATCCATAAAAATTATATTTAAGGAGGCTCGACATGAAAAAAGGTTTTTTTGCAAAGGCGGCGCTGCTTACCGCCGGTCTGGCAATGGCGGTGTCCTTGGGGCGGGTGCTGCCGGTCAGCGCGGCCGCGCAGCCGGAAGTTTCGCCCAAAGTAGCGGCGGCGGGTGAAAAGACAAAAATCACCGTTTGGACAAAAGACCGCCACGACCAAGAACTTATGCAAGCCATTTGCGACAGGCTCAACCGGGAATACGGCGACATGGAAGTGGTTTATGAGATGTACACCGACAACTACCCGCAAGTAGTGGAGATTGCCGCGAGCACCGGGGAGCTCCCCGACGTGCTGGTGCTTCAGCAGCAGGTTTTGGATTCGCTTCTGCCCCGCGACATGTTTTATTCCCTGGACGACCTTATGCCGGAAGACTTCCGGGCGCGCTTCGACGACAGCCTTTTCATGGAAGGCATCAACATGAAAGACGGCAAAATATTCTCGCTGCCCAATACGGGCGTCGCCCTCCGCTTAGTTTATAACAAAGATATTTTTGAGCGAGTGGGTTTGCCCGGCCCCCCGGAAACCGTGCAGCAAATGGCGGAATATGCTAAAAAAATAACCAAGGAACTTTCCGGCGAGGGGATTTACGGGTTTGCGCTTCCGTTAAAGAACCCGACCAGCGGGCTTTCGCGGGGCGTTCGTTCCATTCCTCAGCTCTCCGGATATCCCGTTTGGGAAGGCTTTGACTTTGCCCAGGGAAAGTATGACTGGAGCTCGTACAAACCCGCCGTTGAAGCGCTGACGGATATCTTTTCAAGCGGCGCGGCCTTCCCCGGCTGCGAGTCTTTAGACATTGACCCCCTTCGCACCCAGTTCGCGGACGGTAAAATCGGGATGTACATGACCTACAGCCATTCGGAATGGGGCGTTTTTACCAACCAGTTCCCAACCGAGCAAGATTGGGGCTACGCGCTGCTGCCTACCTATGACGGGGAAATCAAAGGCTCCCAGTGGGTAGAGACCGGCTTCTGGTACGCGATTACTTCCGCGTGCAAAGACCCGCAAAAGGCGTGGCGCGTCATTGAGGCGTTCTATGATAAAGAGAACCAGGTCGAGTATTATGAAAAAGGATTGGGCGTAACCGTCCTTAAAGACGTACAGGACGCTTCCGACGCGCCGGAGTCCATCGAATACTTACCCTTCATGGCCATTCAGCCCACGGATAAAATGTGGCCGCTGACGCCCACCGCCCTTACGATTGAAGGGGACGACTGGGGCACGGTGTTCGGTTCGCTGATATTCGGCGCGCGTAATGATATTGACGCCGCCATTGAGGAACTAAACGAGCGCTATAACGCCGCCTATGAAAAAGGAATTGAGGACGGAACGCATACACCGATTCACTATCCCAACTTCAAGGCTTCTGACCCCATAACGACAGCCCAATAGACTTTCCTCCCGCAAGCCGGAAAGAGGCAGCCTAAGCCGCTTAGCGGCGGCCGGCCGCACCTTCCGGCTTGCTTCATACCACAAAGTGAGGCGACTTCCATGAGCCAAAAACGAAAGGGCGTTTTGCAGTCCTATTTAATGCTGCTGCCTAACCTCGCGCTTTTCCTGGTGATTTCGGTATATCCGGTTATATGGGCTTTGCAGTATATGCTTTTTGAGTTTAACGGGATTGGCGAGAAGCGGTTTGTCGGGGTGGAAAATTTTATTAGATTGTTCACCCGCGACCCCAATTACTGGAACAGTGTGCGCAATACGTTTGTCTACGCCGGAGGGAAAATTCTGCTGATTATTCCGCTGGCGTTCTTGGTCGCGGTTTTGATAAACAACCCGAAGCGCCTCTACGGAGGGGTTCAGGCGGTTGTTTTCAGCCCTACGATTATGAGTTCGGCGGTTATGTCGCTGGTGTTTTACCTGCTCTTTAACGTATACAACGGGGAAATCAACCGAATGCTGTCGGACGCGGGGCTCATCAACGCGCCCATAAACTGGCTGGGCAGGGAATACGCCATGATAACCGTCATACTGGTCGCAGTCTGGGGCGGTTTGGGCAACTACATGGTTTACTTCCTGGCCGGGCTGCAGCAAATAGATACAAGCATTTACGAAAGCGCCGAAATAGACGGCGTGACTTATTGGCAAAAAATGCGCTATATCACGATACCCATGTTGGGGTCGGTTTTAAAAACGATACTTATGTTGGCCATCATAAACGGCTTTTATGATTATCAAAGCATTATGGTGCTTACCGAGGGCGGTCCTTTCGGCGCTACCGAGGTTATGTTCCTCAACCTGTACAAACTTTATTATCCCTCTGCGGACGCCTATACTTTCCGACCGCAATACGGGTACGGCGCGGCGGTGTCCGTCATTACGGCGCTGATTGTGGGGGGTACTACATTGATTTATCTTCGGCTGTCAAAAAAGTTGGATGAAATATACTGACGGGAGGGAACGTTTTGAAAATTAAACGGATGCCGAGCGGAGCGGTCAAATGGGCCTTCCTTTTAATTATGGTCACGGTCACCCTCTACCCGGTGCTTTACGCGCTTCTCGGCTCTTTTAAGACAAACCAGGAACTTACGCTGGGGGGAGGCATTTTTCCGGAGCAATGGCGCGTCGTCAACTATATCGACGCGTTTACCCACGGGGATTTTGGCAAGTATACTTTAAATTCGGTGATTGTGGCGTTTTCGGTAACGCTGCTCGCGTTAATCACCTCGTCACTGGCGGGTTATGTTTTTGCCCGCAGGGAGTTCCCGGGGAAAAAATTCGTCATGGGCATGTATTTGGCGTTTATGTTCATCTCCTTGGGCTCGGTCACGCTGTACCCGCTCTACATGCTGTTTAACCGATTCGGCTGGACTCAAAATTTGTCCGCGATGATTTTGGTGATGACCGGCGGACAGGCGGCGAATGTTTTCCTGGTGAACGGCTTTATCCAAAGCGTGCCGAAGGAGCTTGACGAAGCCGCGTTTATAGACGGGTGCAGCCCGTTCCAAGTTTACCGCGTTATCATCCTTCCGATGATTCGCCCGATACTGGCGGTGGTCATGCTTTTTTCTTTCAGGACGGCATGGAACGAATATATTACCCCGTTGATTATGAGCATCGGAAATTCCGGACTGCGTACTTTAACCGTCGCGGTAGTGCAATTAAAATACGCCTCCAACGCGGCGGCGGAATGGCACATTATGCTGGCCGGCGCGTCTATCGCGTTACTGCCCGTTTTAATTATCTATTCCTTCACCCATAAGCAGTTTATCGCGGGGCTGACGGCCGGCGCGGTAAAAGGTTGAAAGACATCATGATAGGAGGATACGATGCTGCAATTTACCCGGGAGCGAATCGCGGCGTTCAAAAACAGGGCGGCGGCTCACCCTAACGCAATAAGCTGTTTAAAAAATTCCATAAGGGAGGTCAGGGATTATTTCCTCATCCCCCCCAATAAAGCCGCGACTTGGTCCGGGTTTTACGCCTGCCCGGAGCATTCGGTAAAGTTGGCGTTCGATATTGCCTCCCCTTCCCGGCACCGCTGCCCCGAGGACGGAAAAATGATAACCGGAGATATTTTCGACGGCGCCTGGTGGCGGATTGTCAATGAAAAAAACCAACAGGCCTGTTATCATGCCGCGCTGCTGTATCTGCTTGAAGAAAAAGCGGAGGATTTTGAACTGGCGCGTAGGTATTTGATTGCATACGCCAACGTTTACCCGGATTACGAGATACACGGCGGAATACCTTACAACAACCCCGGCAAAGCCAACGCGCAAACCCTATGCGACGCGGCGTGGGTCAAAGGCCTGTTGTTGGCCTATGATATTGTAAGGAATCGGTTGGAACACGCGGAGAGAGAAATGATTGAACAGCGGCTGTTCCGCTGCTGCGCGGAATTTCTGATGGAATACCGTTCCAATCAAATACATAACCATGAAGTGGTCGTAGATTCGGCTCTCGCGATGATTGGCCTGGTTTTAGACGACAAGCGCTATATCGGTTTCGGGCTTGACGCGGAATTCGGGCTTAAATATCAACTCCGCCACGGGGTATTGGCCGACGGCCTTTGGTTTGAAGGCACGCCCGGGTATCATTTTTACGCCATGGAGCAGTACGTCTATTTTGAAATGCTGGCCTGTAATACAGAATACAGTTTTTTTAACGATTCAGCCTTTTTAGAAACCTTAAAGTTCCCCTTAAACCTTTTGCAGCCGGACGGATCATTGCCGCCCTTAAACGACGCGGGCTTCGGGTACTGCGGTTTTACAAACGCCGAAAGCATATACGAACTGGCGTGGCGTGAAACAGAGGATGCCGTGTTTTTAAAATTGCTTCGCTGCGTATACGCGCAAAAAAAACGCGACAATGTTTGGTCTTTTTTTTATGGCGCGGAGACGCTCCCCGACGCGTTACCGCCGGAGCCTTCCCCGTATCACGGCGGAAAAACCGGCGAAAGCGGAATCACCACCATGCTTGGGCCGGACGGACGTTTTCTGTTAGTGAAGCATTCGCCCTTCGGCGGCGAGCACGACCATTATGACCGATTGGGCATTCATTTTATGGGCTTCGGTAAAAGCATCATACCCGATATAGGCACCTGTTTGTACGGCGCGCCCCTGCACTACGCCTATTATAAAAACACCCCGGCGCACAATACCGTGTGTATAAACGGGCAGAACCAACCGCCCGCTTGCTGTACGGTGTATGCTTATGACCGGGGCGATTCCCGCACCGTACTGGATGTCGGCGTAAAATGGGACGGGACTTACATACCCATGAACACGTTCGTAATACCGCAATGGTCAGCGGAAGATTACGCCGGCGCGGAATTTAGGCGGTACATCGCCTGGTATGACGAATTTTTCGCGGATATCTTTAAA
>JAISWA010000119.1 GCA_031271275.1 Clostridiales bacterium
TCTTGGGTCAGGCACCCGCCGGAGGGGCCGCCTATCTGCACGGCTTTAAAATCCACGCCCACGTTTTCCCCTTCGTCGTTGGTGACGCCGCCGCCTATTTCCCCCACGATTTCGCGCAGGGTCGCGCCGAAGGGCACCTCTATCAGCCCGGTGTTGGACACATGCCCCGTTAAGGCGAAAGTTTTGGTGCCGGAAGCGGAAACGGTTCCCATCTTGGCGTAGTTTTCCGCGCCCATGCGCATAATGAGCGGAACGGTGGCGAGGGTTTCCACATTGTTGATGACCGTGGGCTTGCCGAACAGCCCTTTTTGCGCGGGGAAAGGCGGCTTGAGGGTGGGCATCCCCCTGCGGCCTTCTATGGAGGCGATAAGCGCGGTTTCCTCTCCGCATACGAACGCCCCCGCGCCTTCCATTATTTGAATGTCGAAGTGTTTATCCGAACCGAAAATACGGTTCCCCAGCATGCCCGCTTCCCGGGCGGCGTCGATGGCAATCTTCAAGCGCTCCACCGCCAGGGGGTATTCCATGCGCACATAGATGAAGCCTTCCGTGGCGTTTACCGCCTGCGCGGCGATAATCATGCCCTCCAGCAGCGCGTGGGGGTTGCCCTCCATGACGCAGCGGTCCATAAACGCGCCGGGGTCGCCCTCGTCGCCGTTGCACACCACGTATTTCACGTCGGCTTCGTTTTGGCGGGTCAGCTCCCATTTGCGCCCGGTGGGGAAGCCGCCGCCCCCGCGCCCGCGCAAGCCGGAGGCTGAGAGTTCGTCGCAAATCTGCTTCGCGTCCATTTCAAGCACCGCTTTCCGCGCCATCCGGTAGCCCTCGTGGGATATGTATTCGTCGAGGGCGGAGGCGTCTATGCGCCCGCAGAGTTCCAACATCAGGCGGTGCTGACGGGCGTAGAAGGGTATCTTCGCCATTTCGGCGATTTTTTCCCCGTCGGAAGGGTCGGAACACAAAAGCCGTTCTATTACTTTCCCCTGCAGCAGGGTTTCGCTGATAATTTCCTCCACGTCGTCAGCGGAGACTTTCACGTACATAATCCCCTGGGGGTAAACCGTCACCAACGGCCCCATCTGGCAGAACCCCTGACAGCCGCTTTGGGAAAAAGTATAGTCGCCGGATTCCTTTTCCAAATCCACCGTTATGTTCAGCCCCCGCGCCTTGGTACGTTCCACGAACCGGTCGTAAATTTTAAGGGAGCCGTTGGCGATGCACCCGGTACCCGCGCAGATGATTACGCGGTTCTTTAACTTTGACGCGGCTTCGTCATACCGCGCCTTACGCGCTTCAAGCGTCTTATGTTCAGCCATTGGAAGCTTCCTCCCCGCGGATTTTTTGGATGAGCGCGACGGTTTTTTCCTTATTCATCGCGCCGTATACTTCCTCGTTCACCACCACCACCGGCGCAAGCCCGCACGCGCCGAGACAAGCCACGGTCTCAAGCGTGAACAGCATGTCGTCGGAGGTCTTTTTGCTTTCGGAAAGCCCCAACGTTTCCCGCATGGTTTTGATGATGTCCGCCGATTTTTTTACATGGCAGGCGGTGCCGTCGCAAACCTTGATGACGTACTTGCCCTTGGGCTCCAGTGTGAAGTGGGAGTAAAACGTCGCCGCGCCGAACACCGTCCCGGGCGAAATGCCGAGCGCCGTCGCCACATAGGTCATGACGTCTTCCGGCAGGTAAGAGTACGCCGCCTGTATTTCCTGCAAAATCGCGATAAGCCGGTGGGGGTTGCGGCCGTATTTGTCGAGCACCGCGCAGACAAGCTCGAACTTGGTGCCGAATTCCCCGGTTGTTTTTTGCATGTTGTGCCTCCTCGTAGAAATTATGCGTTGAAATTTGCGGTGAGCCGCCTCAGCAGCACCGCCAGTGACGCCGCTATGTCCTCGTTGCGTATTACGACCGTCTCCGGCGCTTTTAAGTTGACGGGGGCGAAGTTCCACACCGCGCGAGCTCCGCCTTCCACGAAAATATCGCAGATTTCCTGGGCGCATTCCGCCGGGGTGGTAATAATCCCGATATGGATGTTCAGCCGCTTGCACAAGCCGGACGCCTTCGCGATATCGCGGATTTGCACGTCCCCGTGCTTCGTCCCGATAAGCGAAGGGTCTTTGTCAAAGGCGGTGATGATGTTCAGCCCGTAGTCTTTAAAATTTTTATAGGTCAGCAGCGCCCTGCCCAGGTTCCCCGCCCCCGCAAGCGCCGCGTCGGTGTTGTCGTCGTAGCCGAGGAAATGCGTCATGTCGGCGATTAAATCCGCCGTGACATACCCGATTTTGGGTTTGCCGCCGCTGCTTACCGCCGCCAAATCCTTTCGCACCTGCACGTCGTTAACTTCCAGCGCCGCGCCGATTACCGTGGACGAAACCGTAGAAACGGCGGGGGGAAGCCCTTGCAGGTAACGCAGGTAACTGAGAAGCCGGTTGTACATCAAAATGGAAACTGGCATTTGAGAAGCCATCACTCACCCCTTTTAATCGCAATGTTATATATCGATACGCATGATATCGATATAGGCGTCCCTTGTCAAGAAAATTTTCGTGAAAATGCTTCGTCGCTGCGCTCCTCGGGCATTTCCACGAGGGCGATCTTCTGCCCTCCATACGCCAACTGGCGCGGGATTTAAAAATCAGCGTAATCACCACGACACGGGCGTACAACGATTTGGAACGGGAAGGTTATGTGGTAAGCGTGCAG
>JAISWA010000171.1 GCA_031271275.1 Clostridiales bacterium
CTCTTCCGATCTCTGTTATATCCCCACGCATACAGGGTTCCGTCGCTTTTGATGGCGTAAGCGGTTTTTCCCCCTACCGCAGACGCGTCATTGACCGTTATACTGCGCACGTTTTGAAGAATCGGTGTCGGTTCTGCGCTGTCATTTGACGTCCCGTTTCCGAGTAAGCCCCCATTATTCGTGCCCCATGAATACAAAACATTGTCCGCCGTGACAACAAACGCTGTGTTAAGGTACATCGCCGCGTCTAACACTTGCAGCGTGGGCGTGGGCGGTTCAGTCGGCACCGGCGTAGGCGTCGGAGTTGGTGTCGGCGTAGGTGTCGCGGTTGGCTCCGGCGTGGGAGTCGGCGTGGGCGGTTCGGGCGGCTCCGGCGTGGGTGTCGGTGGCGCGGTGGGCTCCGGCGCGGGTGAAACGGTTGGTTCCGGGGGGGGGGTGACAGTTAGTACAGGCGTCGGTGTAGGCGTTAACGTCGGCGTGGGTGAAGGAGCGGGCGTTGCCGTCGGTCTCGGCGTGGGCGTAGGGATGGCGTTAAGCGTTACGGACGTTGACCTCACCAACGAATAATCGTCCCCGTTTTTGAGTATCGCGTACAGGTAATAAGTTCCCGGTCCCCTCATGTACATGGGTGTGCGGTAAATATGCCTTTCCCCCGCGTCATACACAAAGTAAAGCCCGTTCAGCCGGTGATAGCCCCTGTACACGCCGTAAACGGATTCTATGTTGCCGTCGTAAACGCGCAGGTCCGGGTCCATGGTGTAAACCAAAATAACTTCCGTGCCGTTTGTCATGCTGTCTTCGTGCACGGTGAAATCCACATCAAAATAATAATTATTCTGCCCGACATTTACCGCGGCAATTTCTATCAAATTGAGCAAACCGTAATCACCGGACGGGCCCGGCGTTGGGGTGGGCGCGGCGGCGCGGGGTATCGTAAGGGTTTGTATGTCCGACTTGAACGTGTCGGAAACGAGCATTACATATAGGTAAAGGGTATCAGGCAGCTCGTAGAGGATATTCTTTGAAAAAACCCGCTGCCCCGCGGACTCGCTGACAAGGTTGAGTTCGCTGAGCCTTACCGCGTTGGATTTTATATAATTGGACGTGAGCCGGATTTTTTCCTCGTCCATGGGCAAGCCGGGTATGTCGGTGTAGGCGTAAACCAGGGCGGAGTTTAACAGCACCGCGGGGTCGTTCACCGTTACGCGAAGGTCAAACCCGTACCGGCTGACGTTGTTCGCGGCGATTTCAAACAGCTTGACTTCGTTATGGGGGGAGGGTTGTTCCCCGGGGGTTATTGCCGTGTTCGCGATATGTTGGTCAATGATGGCGAGGGTATTGTAAAACTCCGCCCGGGGCATGGGGGCGGCGGGTTGGTCGAAATTATTGTCGCCGAAAGGGTTTACCCCGTCGATATATTCCCAACTGATGGAACTCAACTCAAACAGCCCGAAAAAATCCCCCAACTCGGAACGGACGTTCCAACGCGTCATTTCGTCGCCGGGGCGGAACATATCGCCGTCGCCCTTCATGTACCCGCGGGACGCCACCCCGTAAATATTCGCTTGGAACGGCGTTTCGAAGCTCACGTCGGAAAAAACCACGGAATCGTAAGTGGAGCGCAGGCCAAGCTCCGCCAACAGCGCTTCATTTTTTTGCGTGAATTTATCCAGCGCGAAAGCGTATTCCGCCCGCGTTATGGGTTCGTCGGGAAGGATATAACCGCCGTCGAAAATATTCGCGTAGCCCATTTCATAGCAGTATTGCAAATACTCCGCCGCCCGGTGGCCTTCTATGTCCGTTAGCGCCGCTTGCGTTTCCCCGGAAAGCGCGTAAATTTTCGGCAGAAAAAAACTCGCGAAAATAAGTGCCGCCGCGATTACAGAGAATTTTATTATTGTACGTTTCATTTACATCACCAAAACCCATTTTAACACCGGAACCCTTTTCTGGGTATATAAAAATTTCCCCCCGCGCGTTTTGGTATCTTTACATCGTGGAAATGCCGGAGGAGCGCGGCGACGAAGCCTGTTTACGAAGCGCGAGACTTGACTTTGCGGCGTTTTTCTTTTAATATACAACGGTTTTCGGTTTGATTAGCCCCCAGACCGTAAGCGGATTACAACGCGGTCCCCATTACCGCGTGAAGTTCTTAACCTTGAATGGAGGAAACGGCAATGCGCACCACACACATTACCAAACCCGCCGAAGTCGAGCGCAAATGGTATGTCGTAGACGCGACAGGCCACACGCTCGGGCGGCTTTCAGCTGAAATTGCCCGCATACTGCGCGGTAAACATAAGCCGGTTTTCAGTCCCTCGGTAGATACCGGGGATTATGTAATCGTAATCAACGCCGACAAAATCAAAGTCACCGGCAAAAAGCCCATACAAAAAACCTATTTGTGGCGTTCCGGCCATATCGGTCGCAAGCGGGAAGTCACCCTGCACGACATGTTGGAAAAGAACCCCGCCTATGTCCTTGAGCACGCCGTCAAAGGTATGCTGCCCAAGAACAACCTCGGCAGGCAGATGTTCGAGAAGTTTCACGCCTACGGCGGTCCCGAGCACAGGCACGAGGCGCAGAAACCGGAAGCGCTGACCATTACGTATTAATTTATAAAAGGAGATAAATATGGCGACAGCTATGTATTACGGCACGGGTCGGCGTAAGAGTTCGGTTGCCCGCGTGTACCTGCTGCCCGGAAAGGGTAAAATTTTAATCAACAAAAGGGATATCGACGATTATTTCGGAATGGAAACCTTGAAGCTCATCGTTCGCCAACCCTTGGAACTTACGGGGATGGAAGCGAAGTTTGACGTGAAGGTCAACGTCTTTGGCGGCGGCTTCACCGGTCAGGCGGGAGCGATTCGCCACGGGATTTCCCGCGCGCTGTTGGAAGCCGACGAGGATTTCCGCCAACCGCTTAAAAAGGCGGGCTTCCTTACCCGCGACCCCCGCATGAAAGAGCGTAAGAAATACGGCTTAAAAGGCGCGAGAAGGGCTCCGCAGTTCTCTAAGAGATAGTCGCGAGGTTTTTATGGAAAAGTTAAACGGCAGACCTGATGATATCCGGCTTGCCGTTTTTTATTTCTTATGAGCCTCCGGAAAAAGCAAATGCAGGTTGCAATGCCGGTGCAGTGAATTTGTTCCAATAAAAATAAAATCCCAAGTCTCTTTATAATCGCCCCTTACGGTAAAATCGGAATTGGAAAGAAAATGGATAAATTCTTCCGCGTGGTCTTTGTAGGTTTCCGCGAATTGGTCCGCGTAATCCATCTTTTCATCAGGTGATAATTCTGCATTGATGTTATGTAAGACATGTTCCCGGTTCCTTGAGAAATAATAAACGGTGTATGGTAACGAATTTATTTCCTTACAAAGGAACAGTTTTTGTAAGACTTGTGACTTCCTATGATTTCTTTCTATCATTTCCGGAAAATTTTTTGCGATGATTTGATTTTCTTCATATACCCTTTCTTTAACGTCGCCGGCAACGACATTTTCATCCGGTATAAAAGCGCCGTCGGTATCGGTTAAATGAATCACTTTTATAATGTCCGTCAGCCTATATTTATATAAGCCCATCTCATGTTTTATTTGCTCATGGATTGTTTTAATCGCGTTTTTGCTGTTTGTGAGCCATTCGGATGTTATGTCTCCGCCTACTACGTGGAAATGCACTTCTTCCGTTTGAAATATTTTTTTCAGAATAGGGTAGAGCGCGTCTTTATCAGACTCCCCTTCCGCTATAAAGAAAATGACCTTTTTAGTTGTCTTCGCCATTTTGAACCACCTTTCCGGCACGTCGAAATGCGCGCCCTATTTCGGTGGTGTCGGTTTCGGCGTATATATCCTCCGACTGCCCGCCCAGTTTGATACTGCGTAAATAAAAATCGCGGAGATTATTGTTTTTTTTCACATCACGCAGTCTGATATACCGGTTTTTCGGGTTAGCGGTTGAAAACAAAACGCCCGCTTTGGGCAGTATCTCTAACGCGCGTAAATTATGGGAGGTAAAAACCAACTGCCCTTTCGCGTTCTTTGAAAAGAACAAAAGCACCTCCCCCAGAAGGTATTCAAAAATACCGGAATCAAGTTCGTCAATTAAAAGACAAGAAGACGGATTGTTGAAAACATACATCAAAGCGTTAAGGATGGAGATGATTTTAATAATACCTTCCGATTCGTATTTCAAAGGGATTTTTACGTTTCCGCGTATGGAAATTAATTGTATTTTATGCCCAACCGTTCCATTCTTTAAAAGTTGCTCGCCTATGTTATAAACGCCGAGGGTAATATCCGGTATCAATTGGCATAGCACCCCGTTTAACTGGGGAATAATCTGCAAAATCAAGTCATACCGCTTTTGATCGACTAAAGACGGCTCGCTTAATCTTATGGGTAAATATCCTCTTTCTATTGTATCTTCGGTTTCCAGGCGGTAAGAAATCGGGAGCAGGTTTAAGCTGATCAATCCCGCGTTTTGGTTGGTTATTACAAATAAATTGTACCGCGCATACCGGTATAAAACGTGAATAAGAAAAGCGTATTCCGATGTGACACTTTTTGAAGCCGAAAAAAATACCTTTCTGGATTCCTCGTTAAATATAAAGGAACGATGTTCCTTTAAAGCCAAAAGTACCGCGACACCAAGGTTTAGTTCATTTTTATCGTTATCTTTCACAAGATCGTCAAAGCGGTAATTAGGTTCAAAAGCCGTGCCCTCGGTTACGTCTGAGAATTTTAAAAGAAGCTTCTTCTTGTTAAATTTTTCACCGTTCCAAATTTTGGCTGAAAGCGATTCGCTTTCAATTATAAAATTATCATCGCCAACGCGTTTCAATTCAACACGGTATTCCACCCGTAAATTCCGTCCTTCCGCGCTTATATCAAAGCTTGCGGTGATAACACAAGTGCCTTGTTCTTTTGAAATATAATGTTGGGTGTCTGGGCGAAGCTTTTCGCCCTTAAGGAGCCGTTGAATAAAAGACATTGCTTCAATCACCGCTGTTTTTCCCGACCCGTTCTGCCCGTAAATCCCTAAAACGTCCGGCTGCTGTGACGCAAACGTTTTAGAAAGCGAGGAGGGCATTTGAACAACACCATACAGTGTGTTTTTAAAACCTTCCAACGTAATTTCGTTTATACGTACAAGCGCGTTTTCCATAGCTGAGCACCCCCTTGCATAATAATGGCATAAGTATAACTTACTTATGCCCAAAATGGAATATTATTATTCAAAATCGAAACAATTTATGCCTAAAACAAATTTTAAAGGTGAAATCCATAATTATTTCACCCTGATCTTTATCAGCCTCCGCACATCCTCTTTCACCAAGCACCCCGTCAGCATGACCGAAAGCATAAACATCCCGAGCAGCGCGCAGACGGATATCATCAGCCCTACCGTATTCCCCGCGATTTCCCGCAGCAGTTGGTCATACAGTACCCTCGCGGCGACGCCGGACATTAACGCCGCGAGCGCCGGTTTCGCGAACCAGTTCGCGAAGGCGATATTGAGCGTTAAATTTTCCCGCACTTTATGAAGTTCAAGGGCGACCACGATAATCAGGCTGACGAGCCAGCCCGCGATAAACGCGGCGAGCCCGAAGCGGGGTATCAGGAAATAGATGAACGCAATATTAATCCCCGACGAAATCAAGCTGTTCCTGAAAATGAAAACCTGCATCCCAAGCCCGTTCAGTATTCCCGCCAGCACGATTTGAATATATATCAGCGGGCACATGACGCCCATGAATGTAAGCATCCAACCGATGGATTGCTTATAAATCACCTGCCCGAGCTCGTTGGGGAAGAAAACGAAAAGGCTTGCCGCGCCGAACCCGGCTATGGCGGCGAACAGCACCGCCTTGGAAGCCGTACCCGCCCTGCGGCCCGCGTTCCCCGTGGCGGCGGCTTCAGCCACGGCAGGCACCA
>JAISWA010000221.1 GCA_031271275.1 Clostridiales bacterium
TATTTTTTCAAAAACGGGTCGGCTTCCATGATTTCATCCAACGTCAATTCCTTGTACGCCGCGAGCTTCCGCAGTTCGCGTTTTTTGAATGCGATTTTCCCGCTTAAAAATTCCTTCGCGATTAAGATACCGTCGGCTTCGGTGCCAAGCTTGAGCGCTTTGGCTACGTCTACCGGACGTAATGGCACGTACCCCATTTCCCACCATCCTTATAAATTATTTTCCTTCGGGAACATTTTAAATTAATTTGAAATCGCAAAAACCACCATAAAACGACAATATAAAATTCGCGGATATCGCGGAAAAATCAGCGCGCGTGTGTTTTCCGAAAGTAAATGTTGTATAATACGGGTGAAAAAACTCCAAGGAGGAATAGACATGGCGGAATTGAAAGGCTCCCGCACCGAAGCCAACTTGATGGCGGCGTTCGCCGGGGAATCGCAGGCGCGCAACAAGTACACCTATTACGCGTCAAAGGCGAAGAAGGAAGGGTACGAGCAAATTGCCGCGCTGTTTACGGAAACAGCCGAGAACGAAAAGGAACACGCGAAAATTTGGTTCAAGCTGCTGCACGGCGGGGACGTTCCGGAAACAGCCGCGAACTTGAAAGACGCGGCGGGCGGCGAGCACTACGAATGGACGGAAATGTACGCGCAGTTCGCCAAAGAGGCGAAAGAGGAAGGCTTTGACAAAATCGCGGGGCTTTTTGAGCGCGTCGCCGCCATCGAAAAAACCCACGAGGAGCGCTACCTCAAACTGCTTGCCAACCTCGAAAAGGGCCTGGTGTTCTCGAAAGACGGCGACTCGGTGTGGGTATGCCGCAACTGCGGCCATGTAGTCGTCGGTAAGTCCGCCCCCGGTCTTTGCCCGGTGTGCGCGCACCCGCAGGCTTATTTTGAAGTTAAGGCGGAAAACTATTAATTTCCTGTTATCGCGGCAAGGGCTGATTGTATATCAGCCCTTCGTTGTTTTGGGGGAATGGATAAGGGGGTAATTCATATCGCTTCCTACATAATCTTGGGGATACTGCTATTGATACTCGTTTTCATTTTCACGCGCTTCCGCCCCGCCGCGACCGGGGAAATCACAAAGGATATCTATTCAATCAACGCAATCATGATGAATTTCTACGCGCTGAAAACTTCGGAGGGCGTCGTGCTTTTTGACGCCGGCATTAACCCGGCGGTTTCGGCAAGCGGTTTACGGAAACTGAATCTCGCGCCGGAATCGGTCACGCATGTTTTCCTTACTCATTCCGATTTCGACCACGCGGGAGGACTGAAAGCGTTCCCCAACGCGAGGGTTTATATTTCCGAAGCCGAGGAGCGGATGGTCAACGGGACTACCGCGCGGCGCGGGTTTATGCGCAACCGCCTTCCAACGCCGTATAAAACGCTTAAAGATAAGGAAACTTTCAATATAGGCGGGAAATCTGTTCAAGCGAGGTTAACGCCGGGGCATACGCCGGGTTCCGTCACGTATTATGTAGACGGGGGCCGTGTACTGGTGACCGGCGACCTGCTGCGGTTAACCGGCGGCGGGGAGATTAAGCCCTTTCTGATTCTCATGAATATGGATCAGGAAAAAGACGCTCAGAGCACCGAAGCAATAAAACCCGACGCGGAAAAAGCGGAATATATTTTGACGGGACATACCGGAGTAAAACAGCGTAACTTATCATAAATACACGCGCAAAAAAAACTTTGCGGTATACCGCACATTCGATATTAAAAGTGAGGTTTGCAATGAACCTTTCCTACGACAACATGAACCTTTTCGAGAAGCGAAGCCTTTACGCGCGGATGAACCGCGGCTACATGAACATGGAAGCCGTTTTCAGCGACGAGACGGAAAATTTCGTAAAACCCTTCTGCCCCGCGCCGGGCGATACCGTAACGGTAAAAATACGCGCCGCGCAAGGCGATGTCGAGAAAGCTTCCCTGCACACCTGCGAAACCCTCGGCGAGCAAAGGCGTCCCTTGGTTAAATCGGAAAGCGACGGTAATTTCGATTATTTCAGCGCGCGCATAACCGTTTCGGACGAGCCCCTGCGCTACTACTTCACGTTGGAAAAAGGCGGGCGGCTGTATTACTACAATAAGCGCGGGCTGTACGACACGGTCAACCCCGATTACCATTTCCGGCTGATTCCTGGGCATACCGCGCCGGATTGGGCGCGGGGCGCGGTGATGTATCAGATTTACGTGGACCGTTTTTGCAACGGCGACACCGCTAACGACGTAGTGGATTACGAATACCTCTACCTCTCCAAGCCCGCGCGTTTTGTGCCGTGGAGCCGGGACGTGGTCCCCGACGACTTTTGCAATTTCTACGGCGGCGACCTGCGCGGCGTGATGGAAAAAATGGCGTACCTTAAAAGCCTCGGCGTCGAGGCGGTTTATCTGAATCCCGTCTTTGTTTCCCCGAGCAACCATAAATACGACATACAGGATTACGACCATGTGGACCCGCACCTCGGCGTTATCGCCAGGGACGGGGGCGACCGGCTTGCCTTTGAAAAGTTTAACAACCGCTACGCTACGCGATACATGCGGCGCACCGTGGATATCGCGAACTTGGAGGCAAGCGACAAACTGTTGGCGGATTTAATCGCCCTCGCCCACGAAAACGGAATACGCGTTATTTTAGACGGGGTGTTCAACCACTGCGGCTCGTTTAATAAATGGCTCGACAAAGCCGGTTTTTACGCGGCGAGCGGAAGTGAAGCCCCCGGCGCGTACCGCGACGAAAACAGCCCGTACCACGATTATTTTTTATGGTACGACCGCGACTGGCCCAACAACGACTGCTACGACGGTTGGTGGGGTAACGAAAACCACCCGAAACTGAACTACGAAGCTTCCCCGGCGCTTTACGACTACATCATGGGCATTGCCCGCAAATGGGTTTCGCCGCCGCATAACGCCGACGGTTGGCGGCTTGACGTAGCGGCGGACTTGGGAAGAAGCCCCGCCTTTAACCATAAATTCTGGCGGGATTTCCGAAGGGCGGTTAAGGAAGCCAACCCGCAGGCAATCATACTCGCCGAGCATTACGGGGATTCCTCCCCGTGGATTAACGGCGGCGAATGGGACACCGTGATGAACTACGACGCGTTTATGGACCCTGTCACGTGGTTTCTAACCGGCGTAAGCAAGCACAGCGACGAAAGCCGCCCCCACCTGCGAAACGACGCGTTGGCGTTGGAAGGCGCGATGCGCTTTCACATGTCGCGCATGAACATCCACGCGCTGCAAACGGCTATGAACGAACTCTCCAACCACGACCATTCCCGGTTCCTGACCAGAACCAACCGCGCCACAGGGCGCTTGCATACCGAAGGCGCGCGGGCGGCGGAAAAAAATATCAACAAAAACGTGATGATGGAAGCGGTGGTCATTCAAATGACATGGCCCGGCGCGCCCACGGTGTATTACGGCGACGAAGCGGGGCTGACCGGTTGGACGGACCCTGACAACCGCCGCCCGTTCCCTTGGGGCGCGGAGGACGCGCTGCTGCTTTCCGCCCACAGGGTATTGATATCGCTGCGGAAAAAATACCCGGCGCTTAGGACGGGTTCGTTTGAATATCTGCATAACAGCGACGGGTTTATTTCATACGGGCGTTGGGACGAAAACAACCGGATAGCGGTGGCGGTAAACAATACCGATACCGCGAAGGAAGCGCGCCTTCCCGTTTGGAAAATAGGCTGCGGGCAGGGCAGCCGCATGGAATGCGTCGCCGGCACTTTTAACGGGCGCGTGGTAAGCGACCGCAGGCAATACTTCGTGCGGGACGGGATGGTCCGGGTGACGGTGCCGGCGGAAGGCGCGTTGGTGCTCGCCCAATGAATAAAAAAAAGACACAGGTAATCGTGACCGACACGCACACCCGTATGGCGCTGAGCGTAATACGGGAACTGGGACAAGCCGGGTATGAAGTGATTTCCGTTACAAGCGACGACATAAAGAAGCCGCTTGGGCACGCGAGCAGGTACGCCAAGAAAAAATTGACGCTGCCGAAAGAATATTACGCGGAAGCGCTTCTTTCGCTCAGCAAAACCTTTATGAAGAAGGACGGGCAGCGCCCCGTGCTGCTTCCCACCGGCATGTTCACGCTTAACATTGCCGCCGCGCGGCGCGGCGAATTTACGGAAAGCTTTAAATGCCTGCTCCCCACCGCCGAAGCGCTATATGCGGCGGGCGATAAGCCGGCTGTGATGCGGACGGCGCGTTCGTTGGGGCTGTATGCCCCCGAGGAATACCCCATCGGTTCGCCGGTGTTTCCCTGCGTTATTAAGTACCGCAACGGCGAGGCGCTTAACCTTCGCGCGAACTACCGGTACGCCGTCGTAGACAACACGGAGAATTATTTCTCCATACTCGATAAAATGTCGGAAAAGGGCGAGGTTTTTGTTTCGCGGTATGTTCAGGGCAGGGCATACGGCGTCTCCGCCGTGTTGGATAAAAATTCCGAACCCCTCGCGGTGTTTTGCCACGCGCGCGTGCGCGAATACCCCGCTTCCGGCGGTCCTGCCTGCTGCGCGGAATCTATTTGGGATGAAAGGCTTGTGGAACCCGCCCTAAAACTCTTGCGCGCGTCAAAGCTTTCCGGTTTTGCCATGGTGGAGTTCAAGGGCACGTTGGAGCGGCCTTATATACTGGAAATAAACCCGCGCATATGGGGAACGTATCCGCTGTCCCGGCTTTCCGGCGCGGGGATGGCGGTGGCGTATGTAAAGGCGGCGACGGAAAAGAACTGGGGGAAAGTCCCCGAGCGGATTTCCTTCGGAGACGAGGCGGACGATATTATATTCATCGACCCGTCCTATGAGGAGGACAAGGAATTAATTTGCAAATATAAGACCGGCGTGCGGATGCAGTACCTCGCCAATGATTTTATGCGTTGGAGGGCGTGCAAGGGGAAGAAATTTGCCGGGGTTGCGAACAATACTTCCGCCGCGGACGGTTTTTGGCGGGATTTCCTGCTTCCGGGAACCAAAGGCGGGGTGTTCGACTGGCGGGACTTGCCCGGAACGGCGGCGTATGGGGTGAGGTTGCTGAAAAGGGGTATGGAGTGAGTGCTTATTATACGGCTTTATTCCTTGCAATGTTCCTTTCCGGTTTTCCGATTTTAAACCCGTATTGAGCGGACAGCTTTTCGCCATGCTCATTGCTCCAACGCGTATGTTCCTCTTTAGTCATGTTTTTCGTTTCCTCGTACAATTCCAACCGTATGCGGTTTATTTCCGCTTCCGGATTATTCTTCGTCATATTCCATTACCTCCATTGGCGAAGCTATTGTTATTGGCGGGTAACCCTCTTTTACATTAATTAAACCGGTCAGGGTTTTTGTCTTAACCTTGTTGATGTGTTGATAGTTTAAGCTAAAAATAAAATCCAATCCATTCACCGTCGCAATAGCGATATGTAACCCGTCATAACGATATTTTACAGGAATAATCCCCGTCTCAATATATAAATCGGTTAAGCTCTGCGCTTCTTCGTCTGCCGGGAGAACTGTTATATCATATTCCTGTATGAGGGAAAGCATATTTGAACGCTTAGGCTCAACCGCTTTAGCGAGTTCGTCCGTTACGTATATGGAAGTATATGCTTCGTATTTACCCGATTGTATATCCTTGAATAACTTTACGGTGTCAAAATGAGCTTCACGGTTCTTATCAAAGTAATAATTAAACATCGTCGTTTCCAAGTATATCTTTGGAATTCTCATTTATACCCTCATTTATATAAATTCTTTTCAATTATCATTATTGCATTTTTTTACCGGCGGGGCAAGTATCGGTACCTTGCTGAACTCATATCAAAATAGGCGGAACAAACATGAGCGTTGGACTTAGATTCGACTTGCACGTACACACGGTATCCTCCCCCGACGGCATGAACACGCCGCGCAGGTTGGTTCGCGCCGCCATAAGGCGCGGGCTTTCCGGCGTGGCGGTAACCGACCACAACACCGTCTCCGGCGTCGCCTCGGTACGCGCCGCCGCGCCGGAAGGTTTTACCGTCATCCCCGGCGCGGAATACTCCACCGATTACGGGCATGTGCTCGCGCTGTTCTGCGAGGGTTTCCCGGAGGATATCATACGCGACGAAAAGGGGCGGTTTCCGTTGGCGGAACTTTCTCCGTTCATACGGGAACGGGGCGGGCTGCTCATAGCCGCGCACCCGTTTCAAGGCAGGGAAACGCTGCCCGGAGCATTATTCCCCCTTGTGGACGGTCTGGAAAGCGTAAACGCCCGGGAACTTTCCCGCAGCCCCGCGAGCCGCGCGGCGGTGGAAAAAATGGCGCGGGAGCAGGGGAAGTTTGTCACCGGCGGCGGCGACGCGCATTTGCCCATGGAAATAGGGCAGGGGTATACGGTATTCCCAGATATTCCGGACCGCGCGTCAATTCCCCCGCAAGAGGCGCTGCGCAAATTAAAAGCCGCGCTAACCGGTGGGTTATGCGCGGCGGAAGGTAAGCCGGGTTGGGCAGGATACCGTATGGTAACGCGGCTATGGTACAAAGCACGGGTTCGTTTTTGATTTTTGCCTTTAACCGCGTGATGATGCCGCAAATACAAAAATTTCCCTCTCCGCTTCCAAGTCGTGGGGCGCGCCGTATTCGGCGGCTTCAAAGGCTTCGGCGTATTTTATTTTGCTTCCCCGTTCCTCGCCGTACTTTTCAATGAGCTTATTCCGGAAGCGGTTGGCGACTTCCGCCCACTGGGGATAAAAAATATTCTCAAGGTATTTCTTGCGCCCTTCCGGACTGCCGGGAACGTGGGTATTCCCTTCAAACCACGGCCTGAACCCGTACACCTGCGTGGCGTGGGCGTCGTAGGCCATAAGTTTTTTCTTCGCTACGCCGTCTATGTCCACCACGATGTCGGGGTTAAAGGGCAGGGGCTTCATGGAGGCGTCGTGCTTGAAAAAAACCACCGGCGACGACTTGGGAATGGGCGTAAGCGGCAGGAAGTTGGGAACCCTTAGCAGGCTTGCGCAGTCCTGCACCAACAGCGCGGCGTTGCGCACGTCGGGGTGGTACTCATAGGGGCGGTGGGTGATGATGATGTCGGGGGCAAATTCCCGAACGGGCTTCATCAACCGCTCGCGGGTGGGTACGTCGGCGAAAAGATACCCGTCGTTATTGTCTAAAACCACATAGGAATCGATTCCAAGCCGCCGTTTTGATTCCTGAACTTCCTCATACCTTACCGAAACCAACTTATGCCCGAGCATTTCATAATGCCCGGACTGCCCGTTGGTTATGGAAAGTATTTGCACGGTGTGCCCGGCGTTTGCCAGTTGCGCCGCCGTGCCGCCGCAGTCCTCCCCGTCGTCCGGGTGGGCGAAAATAAACTGGATTTTAAGCTGCTTCTTCATGGCATATCCCCGTTTTTATATTTTTTCCACTTCCAACCGCAAGGAATACCGCTCCGTTTCGCCGGGCAAAGCGTATTTTACAAACCGCCCTATGTTGACGGAGTCGGGCAGCCCGCACCACGCCTCCAAGCAGACCGCGCCTTCCGCGCCCGTGTACACCACGATAACATTGTGCGCGTCGTCAAGCACGCAGCGCGCCCTATATCCGTCCGGCTTGTTGTAAAGCGTAAATTCTTTCCTGGCGGGGGTATGGAACACGTCGTCCCAGGGCTTGGAGAGGTCAAGCTTCGTAATGGCAGGGTTGTCCCTGCCATTTGCGCAGTCGTAGTGTTTTGTCATGTGGTGCTCAAACTTCAGCGCGGCTTTGTCCGTGGCTTTAAAGTACGGGTGCCACCCCATGTAATGGGGCATGGGCCTTTCGGATTTGTTCGTCACCCGCGCCGTGGCGAAAAGGGAATCCCCCGCGACTGTATACTCAAGTTCCAGTAAAAAATCGAAGGGATAGTGGGCGGCTTTCTGGGAAGCGGAATTGTCGCACCACAGCGTGACGGAATTTTCCGTCGCGCCCTTAACCGCGAAGGCGGCGTTTTTCACCAACCCGAGCATGGGCATGTAGTATTCCCGCCCGTCTATCATGTAGGCGTCGTCTTTTATTTTCCCGCAAAAGGGGAACATCACCGGCGCGCCGCCGGAAGATACCGGCGCGAGTTCCGCCTTGTCCGCGTCAAAATGCAGCACGTCCGCGCCGCCCACCGTCAGCCGCGTCACCATCCCGCCGTTGTAGGGGGCTATTTGGGCGGTTAAACCGCCGTCTCTTATTTCAAGAAATCGCGCCATACTTTCCTCCGTCTATGGATTCTTCGCCTGCGGCTCAGAATGACAGAATAGACATTATTTAAGTTTGAATACAATCTTCTTCTTATTGCGGCGCTCCAAGAACATTTTTATGCCTTCCTCCGCGTTTTCAAAAGGAATCACGTCGGAGATATAATCCATTCCGTTCAGCCGCCCGTCCGCCACCATGGAAACGATTTCGTCCATAGCGGCGATTTCGGCGTCCTTGTCCGGCAATTGGGTAAAAATCAAATCAAAGGACAGCGGCCTGTCCTTCCAGTCCAAAAGACAGTGGGTGTCCTCCATTACCCCGTACATGACAATCTTCCCGAAGGGTCTTATCATTTTGAGCCCTTCGTTTATTGCGCCGGGGAACCCCGCCGCGTCCCACACCGCGTCAACGCCGCCGGGGAAATGCCTGCGGACTGCTTCCGCCGTGTCGGAAACGCTGCTGTTAATCACGATGTCCGCGCCAAGCGCTTCCGCTAATTTCGCTTTTTCCGCGCGACGCACTACCGCGACGGTTTTTACGCCGGCTTGCTTGCAAACAGCCACCATGACTTGCCCCACCGGACCCAGTCCGTACAGCACCAGGCTTTGCCCTCGCTGGATATTCGCCCGCTTGAAGGTAGAATACACTTCCCGGAAAGTGATGAGCATAGTGGAGGGCACCGGTTCAAAATGGGAAGGTATCTTATATTGGATGCGGCTGTGGTCGTGATGCCGCTTTTCGTCAATGGGTATGCCGTCCGCCGCTAACGCTTCGTGGTCCTCCACGACGGCGTATTCCGCCATCGCGCCGAAGGTGGAATAGTACCCGCCAATCTTCTCGTAGATGATGGGATGCAGCACCCGGTCGCCTATTTCAAAATTGCGCACCTTCGCGCCGCGCTCGACCACTACGCCCACCGCCTCATGACCCAAAATGGTGGGGTAATCCGTAAAGCCGCTGAATTTCCCGTGTAAAATTTTCAAGTCTGTGCCGCATATAGCGGAGGCCTGTATTTTTATAAGGGCCTGATATTCGCCGATTTCCGGTATGGGAACTTCTTTAAGCCCGAAGGAGAAATCCTTCTCAATCACTAACGCTTTCATAAATCTCCCGCCTTTTTTTCATTTATACTTTCCGTTAAACGCCGGGCATATTATATATTATTTATTGCCCAGACCGGTAAAACCGATTTTTATAAAAACCGCCTGAAATTAACGTTAACCTTTCACCGCGCCCATGGTCAGCCCTCTGACCAAATATTTCTGTATAAATATCCCCGCCGCGAAGATAGGCACACAGGCGATTACCGTGGCGGCGGAACTGCCGCCCCAGTTTACGGACACCTGCGAAATGAAGCCCGAAATCCAAACCGGTATCGTCCTTGTGGAATTGTCGGACAAAATAAGCGAGAACATCAGCTCGTTCCAGGAATAAATCGCGGCAAGAATCCCCGTGGCGGCAAGCCCCGGCGCGCAAAGGGGCAGCGCAATCCGGACAAAGGATTTGACCCTGGAACAGCCGTCAATCATGGCGGCTTCTTCCAACGCCTCGGGCAAATCGTCAAAGAAACTGCGGAGCATCCAGATGGTAAAGGGCAGGTTCAGCGTCGCGTGGGTCAGTATAACGGCAAGGTGGGTGTTGGACAACCGCAGCGTCCGCATGATGACGTACAGCGGAATCATCAGCGTACCCGCCGGAACCATTCGCGTAATCAACACCACCACCGCCCAAATATTGCGCCCGGGCAGCTTGAGCCGGGACAGCGCGTAGGCGCACATGGAGCCCAGCGTCAGACAGACCGCCATGGAAAAAACCGCGACGATGAGGCTGTTGCCAATGAATTTCACAATATCGTCGTTCATTATTTTTTGGAAATGCACGCCCTTCACAGTGACAAATCCCAAACCTTGTCGAGCACCAGCGACGCCGCCCCCAACGCGACCCCGTCCTCTAAAAATTTGCTGAATTGTATGTTTATAGCGTTTGACCGGAAACCCACATGCTCCTGTTTCACATACTCCGAAACCGCCCGTAAAAAACGCTCCCCGAACCCTGTAAAAAAACCGCCGATGACAAAATCGTCGATACCGAGAAGCTTAGACGTGTTGGCGATGAGGCGGCTCAGGTATTTAGCGGCTTCGTTGACGGCGGCTTCCGTCTGCGGGTGGTAATTGTGGTACAGATTATAGACCTGCCGCATGGTATTCACTTTTTTGTCTCCGTTGTTTATCTGCGAAATGATATTGGACTCGGAAAGTTTGACGCCGAGGCACCCCTTGTTGCCGCAGCCGCAGGTTTCGGTTATGCCGTCGTGTGCCATATGGATAATCTCGCCGGAGTTGAACATGTTCCCGTAAAACAGCGAGCCCTTTAAAAATATCCCCATTCCGATTACTTCGGAGCAAAAGATGTAAATGAAATTTTCTTTTCCCCTTGCCTTGCCTTGGGCGTATTCCGCAACCGCCGCCACGTTGCTGTCATTTTCCATAAAAATAGGGGCGGCGTACCGGTCCTGCAAATAACCGGCGTAGTTGATGTTCAGGTCGTAGCGCTCGCTTTCGATTACCCTGTTTTTGACCGTGTCCACAATGCCGGTTACGCCGATGCCGATACCCGCGAGGGAGCTTTCCGCCGGTATGTGCTGCAGCAATTCGTCGATAAGCCCGGAGGTTATTTCCAATATACAGCCCCGGCTCGCGTCGCAGGGGCGCTCGGCTTTGGCGATAATGCCATACGCCATGTCGCAGACGCACCCCCGGATAAAACGGCTGCTCGAATAATCCAAACCGATAGCGTATTTATAAGCCCGGTTGAGCTTGAGGATAATCGGTTTTCTTCCGCTGTGGGCCTCGCCGTCCCCGCACTCTATGATGCAGCCTTTGTCGATAAGCTCGGCAATCAGGACGGAAACGGTGGGACGGGAAAGCCCCGTCGCCCGGGAAATACCCGCCCGGGAAATCTGCTCGTTGCCTTTAAGGCATTTTAAAACGCCGCGGGCATTTGTCAGTTTTATATCCGTAATGGAAAGGGTTTTCCTTTGCGCCTTCATTGACGGTCACCCCCGCAGTTATATTGTTAAGTATCTTAACAATAAGGCGTAAAAATTTCAACCATTAATTTTGTCTTTTAATCTGCAATATTTACATAAAACCTCGCGAAATACATTTTTAATTATTTAATATCACTATTTTTTAGAGAACATTCTTCCGGGAGTTTGTTGGAAAGAAGATTATGCCGCTTGAAAATATCTTTTTAAACGCCGCATATTGTAAGCATGTCAAATTAATCGCGGAGGCAGCTTGGGGAATAATTTGAGCGGAAATAGCGTTAATGCTATAGTAAAGCAGTTTTATAAGAACAGGCTGAAAGATAGCCGATAAACACGGAGAAAATATGAACATACGGGTTTTTTCCATACTGCGCGGTATAAACCGCCATATCAAGCGTATTCGCCGGGAACGCGCCGGGGAAATTATGTCGCCGGTGCGGCGGATAGAATTTGTTTCCCCGCCGAAGGAACGCGTGTGCGCCATGACCTTTGACGACGGGCCGACCGCCGCGCCGTGCCTGCCAACGGGGGGTACGGTCTCGCCCGGCGCCGCCCCCGGACTGACCGCGCGGCTGCTCGACGTTTTGAAGCAGCACGGCGCAACCGCTACCTTTGACGTAGTCGGCACCACGGCGGAAAATTACCCCGACGTGAAGGGCGCGCCGCACACCCATTTTGTTTTTGGCACGAAATACGACCATTACGCTTGTTTTGAGCAGGACGCCCTGGCGGGAGCGCTAGCGCAGCCGGCGCTTATCCGCAGGATGGTGGAGGAAGGGCATGAGATTGCCAACCACGGGTACCGCCACCGGATTTTCGGCCCGGAATACTTCGTTTACCGCAAGCGCGTATTTCAGAAAAACCTCGGTGAAGTGACGGCGGACTTGCAAAAGCTCCACGATTTAATCAAAGAAATTTCCGGTTACGAAATAAAGTTGGCACGCCCGCCCCATTACGTGGACAGGATTGGCAGGTTCGGGCGGGATACCGCGTATACGGCGTTCGCGCGGATGGGATACCAGTACATGGCGGCAAGCGCGGACGGCGGGGGGTGGTTCCCCACGAAGGGCGACTATGACGCGGACGTGCGCGCCATGGTTTCGCCGTTGGAAGAAATGCTGAAACGCGACCCGGAAAGTTTGAACGGCAAAATCATTTTCCAGAAAGACGGCTACAACATGTCCATGCAGTCCCCCGTAGCCGACGCGTTGGGGCTGCAGTTGAAATTGCTCGGGGAATACGGCTACCGGGTGGTTGGCGTGGAGGAATTGACGCGCCTTTCCCCCTTCGAGGACGTGGCGCGGGACGACCCCTGTATCGAAGCCGTGCGGGGACTGGACTCAGCAGGGTACGCTATCGGCTTTAAAAACAATACCTTTAAACCAAACGACCCGGTCACGGAGGAACAGCTCGCCGCCATGTGTACCCCGCGCCGGGAATATAACGCGAAACGCCGCGCCGTCCGGCAGGTGATGCAACCGGAGGAGATACGGCGTTTTATCGCGGAACGTTTCGGCGACTGCGGCGCGGTCAGGGGAACCGCGCGCCGCGACGCGGTTATGGCGGCATGGGCAATAATCCGGGAGAGGGGTTCTTCAAAATCCATGATATAATGGTAAAGCCCTTACTTCGCTTTTGAAAGATAGGGCTCGAAGCGATTTTACAGCTCGGAGGTTTACAGTGGAAATTTCACTTTACCCTAATGATTTATCATCTGATGAATATAAAAAAATTAAAGAAAGCGCTAATTGGGGAGGTGTTCCTGAAAAAGAATTTATTACTATGGCTCTTACCCGAAGTTTATATACGGTTGTTGCCCGAGATGGGCGGGATGCGGTCGGCATGGCCCGGCTTATTGGCGACGGTATTTTTTACTGGCACGTACAGGATGTTATTGTATTGCCTGAATATCAAGGGATGGGTATTGGGAAATTGATAATGGAGCATCTCATCAACTACATAGAGAAGAACATTCCCGATGGGTCTACGAAAGTCGGATTGATGTCTGCAATTGGAAAAGAGGGCTTTTATGAAAAATTTGGATTTAAAAAGCGTTCGGATAACAATCATGGAGAAGGAATGGAAAGAAAGATACAAAAATCGTTATAAAACCAATGCCTACATATGATTTGCGCGGCAAATATTCGCCTTTTTCTTTAAGGCAGACATGAAAGATAAGGCGAAAAATGGAAAGGATTGTGCTTCATGAAAAAATTTGATAATGATTTGTATGTTGTTGATATGTATCAAGATAATTATTACCCTGATTTTTTGGTTGATAAAGTAAAAGCCTCGCTTATCCAAATTGTTGATTTCCTGGAAAC
>JAISWA010000210.1 GCA_031271275.1 Clostridiales bacterium
CGCCAAAGCGCGCGGGCTTAAAACCGTCGCGCTGACCGGCCCCGGCGGCGGGGAACTCGCCCGCATCTGCGACGCGGTAATCGCGGCCCCCGGCGGCAACACGCCGGAAATTCAAGAGAGCCACCTGCCTATTTATCATACCTTGTGCCTTATGCTGGAGGAAGCGCTATTTTGAATACTTAAAACAGTGAGGACGCAAACCCGGTTCCTTGACGGCATTTTTGCGGAACACTATAATGCGACGGGAAAATCGGCGCACGGGTTGCGCTCAATGGAGGATATAAATGAAGGATAAGAACAGAAGTTATTGGGTGATCGGTATCATTTTAGCGGCCATTATAGGGCTCGGCGTCCTTTCCGCGTTGGGAATCGGCCAAAGCCATGTGATGGGTTACGCGAATATACGGCAGGGCCTTGATTTGCAGGGCGGCGTGAGCATTTTGTTTGAAGCCGACGTGGACGAGCCTACCGCCGAGCAGATGAGTTCCGTGGAGAGCTTGCTGCGCCGCAGGCTTGACGCGAAGGGTTACACCGAGGCCGACGCGGGCCTGCAGGGTACGAAGCAGATTCGCGTGGACATCCCCGGCGTGGACGACGCGGAGCAGGCGCGCGAAGATATCGGAAGAACGGCGCAGCTGACGTTCTCCGACCCTTCGGGGAACGTGGTGCTGACCGGATCGGAAATAACCCGCGCCCAAACCGGCGTAATCACCGAGGGCGGCACAAGCCAGATCGTCGTCAACCTTGAAATGAATTCCGCCGGCGCGGCGGCGTTTGCCGAAGCCACCCGCAACAATATCGGCAGGGCGATCAGCATAATGATGGACGATGAAATCATCAGCGCCCCGACGGTCAACAGCGCCATCACCGACGGCCGCTGCTATATTTCCGGCGGCTTCACCGCCGAATCGGCGGAATACCTCGCCTCGCTGATACGCGAAGGCTCGCTTCCGTTTAAGTTAAACGTCATCAGCATGAACAACGTGGGCGCGCGCCTCGGGGCGGACGCCCTGCGCACAAGCATTACGGCGGGCGTAATCGGCATCGCGCTGGTGCTGCTGTTTATGGCAATCATGTATAAGATGTCGGGCGTCGCGGCGGACATCGCGCTATTGGCGTACACCGTTCTTGTGCTGCTGATTTTAAGCACGCTGCGCATTACGCTCACCCTGCCCGGTATCGCGGGCATCATCCTCTCCATCGGTATGGCGGTGGACGCCAACGTGGTTATATTCGAACGCATACGGGAAGAAATAAATTCCGGCAGGACGCTGCGCTCCGCCATCGAAGCGGGATATAAACGCGCGTTCCCGGCTATTGTGGACAGCAATGTCACCACGCTTATCGCGGGCGTCGTGCTGTTCTGGCTGGGTACCGGCCCCGTAAAGGGCTTCGCCCAGACGCTTTCCATCGGTATTCTGGTTTCCATGTTTTCCGCGTTGGTCATTACCCGGCACCTGATGACAAGCTTGGTCGCCATCGGGCTGAACAAACCGTCCTGGTACGCGAAAATTGAAAATAAAATCACCGCTTCGCAAATCGTCAACGCCGAGGAAGCGCCGGGGAAAAAGATTATTCCTTTCATCGAAAACCGCAAAAAATTCTTTATCTTTTCCGGCGCGGTTATCGCGTTGGGCATCCTGTTCGTAGTCATCAACGGCGCGCGGGGGCAGGGCGTTTTCAACCTCGACGTGGAATTTTCGGGCGGCACTTCCTTTACGGTGGATATCGGGCAGCCCTTTGAAAACGACGACATCGCCGCCATCATCGGGGAAGTAACCGGTCAGACCGCGCCGCAGGTGCAAAAGGTCACCAATTCCAATCAGGTTATGATCAAGATTCGCTCCATCGACGCGGAGACCCGCATGGCTTTAATGGATAAAATCGTGGAGAAATACGGCATAGGCAGGGACGCGTTCACCTATTCCGACGTAAGCGCCACAGTCAGCGCCGACATGCAGCGCGCCGCGGTCCTCGCCATGCTCGTTTCCATGCTGTGCATGTTGGTTTACGTGACGTGGCGGTTCAAAGACATCCGCATGGGGGCAAGCGCGATTTTCGCGCTTATGCATGACGCGTTGGTCGTCGTGTCCGCCTACGCGATTTTCCGCATCCCCCTTAACTATTCCTTTATCGCGGTGGTGCTGACCATCATCGGTTACTCCATCAACGCCACCATCATCATCTTCGACCGTATTCGGGAAAACCGCGTGACCCTGCGCCGGGAACCCGCCGCCAACCTGGTAAACGTCAGCGTGACGCAAACCCTGCGTCGCTCGATTTATACTTCCGTTACCACGCTGCTCGCGATACTGTGCCTGTACTTCATGGGCGTTCCGTCGATTAAGGAATTTACGCTTCCGCTGATCATCGGCTTGCTGTTCGGCGCGTACTCGTCGGTATGCCTGGCGGGGTCGTTCTGGTTTACACTGGGGAAAAAGAAGAAAGCGGCGTAAACCCGTTCGCGCTCGTATCACCCTCCCTGCGTGTCCGCCATAGAATGTTACTGATAATGTTTTAACCGGTTACGGCATTATCAAATTTTAAATTTTGAGGGATTGATATGAGTTTGATGATGAACAGACGGATGCGTCAGGTTCCGCCGCCGGCTCCGCAGGATTACGGCAAGCGGCCTTATGTGACGGACCTTGTGGCAGCCGCGGTAAACAACAGAAATTACCGCACCGCCATATGGACGGGGCAAAATTTGCAAATGACCTTGATGAGCATAGGCGTTAATCAGGACGTGGGGCTTGAACTGCACGACGACGTTGACCAGTTCCTTTATGTGGTGCGCGGCTCGGCGTTGGTGATGATGGGGGACGCCGAGGATAATTTGACTTTCCAACAACCTGCGGCAGGCGGATACGGGATATTTGTGCCGATGGGGACTTGGCACAATGTGGTGAACCGCGGCAGGGAACCGTTGAAACTGTTTACGGTTTACGCGCCGCCCCACCACCCGGCGGGTACGGTGGAGGTCACCGCCCCCGGGGAGTAAGGCGCTTCAATAACCCGGGCGCAATGCCTCGCAACTTTTGGCTTATAATCACATCCGGGCGTTGCAGGCGCTCGGAACAAGAAAGCGGCTCCGCCGCTTTTTCTCCGCAATCCGTCATAGGAAACTGTACCTTGCGCGTTCCGTTGGCTTCAAAATGGAACGCCGGAATCAAGCAGTTTCCTATGACATGAAAAAATACGCAAACATGGGCAGCCTTTTGCCGTTTGCGTATTTTTGTATTGCAAGGAAACTTTGTTATTTACAGCGTTTGAAGGCGTATTACATATAATTCCAAGAAGGTGAGTCGCACAAGCGTGATTTAACCGCAAGCATTTCGCCGCCCTCCGCAAAAGTATGTTATACTTGTCCGCAAGGATAAAAAAGTATGTAAAATCCGGAAATTTATACGCAACCAAGCGGAGGGTACATATGAAGAAAATTTCAATCTTCCTGCTCCTATTTGCGCTGCTTTTTATACACGCCGCCGACGTAAACGCCGCCACGGGGCCTATGGGCTTCCGCGCGAGCTTCCGTATCGAAAGCGCCACCGAAACCCTTATTTACGGCGCGGTAAACGCCTATTCCCTGTCGCAGGCGTTAGAAGTCATGGCGGCGGGGCGCGGGCTGACGCTGACCTACACCCAGCGCGGTTCGGAAAGCCGCTTGACCGGAATGGAATTTCGCGAGACGGGCGAAGACGTGAACGCGGGGATATCCGGCGAGTGGTCGGCGTATGTGATACGCCGGGGCGAGGTCGTCCGGCAGGACGCGTTCCTCGACATGCCCATTGAGAACGGCGACGAGGCGGTGGTCTACTTCGGCGTGGCGGACGAGACGCGCATCGTCACCCATTTTACCTGCGAAGCCACGGCGGAAGCGCTCACCTTTTTCGTGGGGGCGGAAACCATGGAATGGGCGGAGGACTCCGGCGAATGGTCGCCGAGGGAATATGTTCTGCCCATTGAGGACGCGTTCATACACGTCGACTTGCCCGGCGGCGGGCAGGCGACCGGTTTGACCGACAGCGAGGGGCGCGCGGCGGTGCTTAACACCAAACCGGGGTACGCGCGTTTTTACGCGGAAGGGTACCGGCAGGGGCGCGTACCGCTGATTGTGCGGACGCTTGCCCAAACCGCGCTGTGCGGGTTCGACGAAGGCGCGGAAGCGGTGAGCCGGGCGGAAACCGCCGCGTTTCTGGTCAACACCCTGGCGGAGGGCAATACGAAACCGGCGAGGCGCGTGCCGGCATTCTCCGACGTAACGGAGCGCCACCCGCTTTACGGGGAAATTTCCGCCGCCGCGTCCTTCGGCATTGTCGCGGGCTACGAGGACAACACCTTCCGACCGGACGAACCGGTCACCCTGCTGCAGCTCTGCGCCATGGTTTCGCGGATTTTTCCGGAAGTAAACAAAACCGCCGCTTCCTATGCGGACGAAAGCGGCGGCGTTGAAACAAATGTTGATCATGAGACTGCCGACGAAACGGAAACCGAAGCGGTCAGCCCCATACCGGAATGGGCGCTGCCCGCGACGGAAGGCATGACCGAAGCGGGCTGGCTTGAAAATATCGGCGCCGGTTGGAACGATTTGATTACGCCCGAAACGCTGAATCAGCTATATAAAAATATTACGGAGTGACGTTGAGTTTGGACGTGCAGTATGGGCATACCGTAGCGTCCATATGTATCTTGGAGAAGCAGAAGGGGCAGTCCTTAACCGCCGGGGCGTCCGAACCGCTTTCGGGCTTGGGCGCAAACTTGTCCCGCAGGAAACTGATAAGCTTAACCAACAGGAATATCACAAACCCCATCAGCAAAAAGTCCAGTACCGTCACGAGGAAGCTGCCGTATCTCAAAATGGGGACGCCCGCTTCCGCCGCCGCGTCCGCGCTTGCGTAAGCGTTCCACGCGCCGAAGTCCAACGCGATAAACCGCTCGCTCAGGCTGCCCGCCCCGGAAATGATGGATAAAAACGGCATGAGGATATCGTTGACCAGCGAAGTCACGATTTTGTTGAACGCGCCGCCGATGATTACGCCCACGGCGAGGTCTATGACATTCCCCCGCAGTATGAACTTCTTGAACTCCTCCAGAACGGAAAGCCGTTCCTTTATCTTTTTACGATGTTTCGCCAATCCAAGTCCCCCCTGTCCAACGCGAGCAGCAGCGCCTCAGCGGTCGCCAGGTTGCTCGCGAGCGGAATATTGTGTACGTCGCACAGCCGCATCACGGAATAAATATCCGGCTCGTAGTGCTTCTGATGCAGCGGGTCCCGCAGGAAAATCACCAAATCGATATCGTTGTGGGCGATTTGCGCGCCGAGCTGCTGTTCCCCGCCAAGATGCCCCGCCAGGTATTTATGCACCGGCAGCCCGATCGCTTCTTCCACAATCTGCCCCGTGGTTCCCGTGGCGTAGAGATGGTGCCTGCTCAGTATGTGCCGGTACGCGATGCACAGGTTTTCCATGAGCTTTTTCTTATTGTCATGCGCCATCAGCGCGATGTTCATTACAATTCTCTCCTCGCCTCAAATATGGACTTATCCCGTGGGATGCCAATGTTAACCACCAGTCCGATTTCCGCCATGTGCACCCACATGGCCGTTCCGCCCGCCGATATAAACGGGAAGGGCATTCCCGTATTCGGAAGCAGCGAAGTCACCACGCCCACATTTACGAAAGTTTCAAACAAAAGCATTCCGGCGACCCCGGCGGCAATCATCCTTCCCTGTAAATCGCTTGCGCGCAGCGCGGTCAGTATACACTTGATGATAATGAACGCCATAACCGCCAACACGGCGGCGCAGCCCACAAACCCGAACTGCTCGCCTATGACGGAAAATACAAAATCGTTATGGCCGTTAATCACATAGGAATTATTGCCGAAACCTTTGCCGTACAACCCGCCTGAGCCGATGGAGTACAAACTCTGCTGCACTTGCAGGTATTCGTCGGTGCCTGCCACCGGGTTTAAAAACGTTTCAATCCGCTCCCATTGGTAGCCGTTGTTCATCTCTTTGAAAAAACCCATGAACAGCGGCTTTTCCCGCAGTAAATCGAACCAAGCCGCAAGCCCGACGGGCACCACGACCAACGCGGAAATCAAAACCGTGCGGTAATACAGCCCGCCCGCGAACAATACGACCAACGAAGTCACAAGCACCACAATACAGGCGGAAAGCGAAGGCTGCTTGTATATAAGGTATACGGGGACCGCGATGGAAATTAAAATCAACGACAAAATCAATATATGGTTGAACGTTTCCTGTCTTTTTTCAATGAGTTTCGCGAGGAAAAGAATCATAAAAATTTTCGCGAACTCGGAGGGCTGGATGCTGACTTCCCCGAGCGCGGGTAGCGTGATAACAATCCACCGCGCCGGGTCGCCGGAACCCCTTCCGATAAGCCAAACGATAACCAACAGCGCGACGCAAAGCCCGTAAATGACCCAGTAGAATTTCGTGATGAAACGGTAGTCAATAAACGCGACAAAGAGCATTAAGGCAACGCCGCTGATTAAAAAAACACGCTGACTGACATACATGTTGGCGAAACGCGGCATCACGCCGGTGTTGGTGGCGGCGTACACCATAAAAACACCGAAAACCCCCATCGCGAGTGCGGCGGCGATCAGCAGAAAATCGAAGTGTCGCAGTGTTTTCAAGAAGCGGCGCAGTGTTTCCGAAGCGAGGATATTACGCAGTTTCATGTGTGCCGCTTTCTCATGCTTTTAATCGCGATATTGGCGTAAAGCATCGGCACGTCTCCGCCTTCGCCGTTGTTGGACGGGGTAAGCTGGATATCCGATTCGGATTCGTCGATTTCTACGTAGTTGGATATGACTTTTAAAATATCCGCTCTCATCATCTCCAGAAGCTGCGGCGAACATCTGGCGCGGTCATGGGTAAGCACTAACTTTAAGCGGTCGCGCGCTATCTCTTTTGTGGATGATTTTTTCGTGAACAAACCGAAGAATTCCATCGTCGTCCGCTCCTTTTATCCAAATTTAAAAATCCTCTTTAATTTCGCGAAGAAGCCCTGATCCGATTCCAAGTCCATCAGCGGAACCGTCTCGCCGAGCACGCGCCCCGTGATATTGCGGAACGCCTTCCCCGCGCGGGAATTTTCGTCCGCCACGCAGGGTTCGCCCTTGTTGGTGGAAACCACGATACTCTCGTCGTCCGGCACCACGCCGAGCACGTCTATGGCGAGAATCTCCGTCACGTCTTCCAACGCGAGCATGTCGCCGCGCTTTACCATGTCGGGCCGGATCCGGTTTAATATCAGCAGCGGGTTTTTGATGCCGCTCGCCTCAAGCAGCCCGATAATACGGTCGGCGTCGCGCACGGCGGAAACTTCCGGCGTGGTCACCACAATCGCCTTGTCCGCCCCGGCAATGGCGTTTTTAAAGCCCTGCTCGATACCCGCCGGGCAGTCGATAATCACATAGTCGAATTCCTCTTTTAACGACTCGCACAGCTTCTGCATCTGCTCGGGCGTGACCGCGTTCTTGTCTTTGGTCTGCGCCGCCGGAAGCAAGAATAAATTGGAATAACGCTTGTCCTTTATCAGCGCTTGTTTTAAGCGGCAGTTGCCCTCTATAACATCGATTAAATCGTAAACAATCCTGTTTTCCAGTCCCATAACCACGTCAAGGTTGCGCAGCCCGATATCTGCGTCCACCATCGCCACTTTCTTCCCTCGTATGGCGATACCCGCCCCGATGTTGGCAGACGTGGTGGTCTTTCCGACTCCGCCCTTGCCTGAGGTGATAACGTAAACCTCGCTCATATGTGCCCCTCCCTGAAGTAACTTTTGTGTATTTTATAATATACGGGTATTGCTGTCTAAAAATTTTCTATCGATACTCATAATAACAAAAAATAACAGACGGGGAAATCTTTTACCGGCAACCGCCGCTTGCGGCTAATCCCACAGCGGCGCGATATAAACCTGCCCGTCCTGTATATAGGCATACGACGGGCGGCGCGTTTTTTTGCGGGTCTTGTTTTCCTTCGCGTTGTTTTCCTTTGGCGGTATGTAGGTAATGATATTTGCGATACGCAGTTGGGTCGGCATCAGCGAAAGCGCGCTGACATAGCATTTGCTGTCGCCGGACGCGCCGGCGTGTACCATTCCCTTGAGGGAACCGAGCACGATTACGTTGCCGTTGGCTATAATCTCGCTGCCGGGGTTCGCGTCGCCCATGACCACCACCGAGCCGCTATAGCGTATGGACTGCCCGGAGCGCAGCCCGTTCTGGTAAAACGCGGTCATGTGTTCCGTCGTCTGCTGCGTGCCGGTCGGCGCGGGGGCGGGGCTTTCCGCGGGCGGAGGCGCGGGAACGGCGGAAGCGGGCACATAGCCTTCCGTTTCCACAAAGGAAAGCTCCAACGTGGTTTCCGACAAAATAATATCCGTAAGGGCTTTTTCCTCGTCTTCGGAAAGCAGCCGCCCCTTGAACGCCACGTTCGCGTCCGCGTCGGCAAAGAACTGCTTCGCCCCGGAAACTTTTGCTTGCAGCTGCTCCTTGAGCTTCTCGAAGTCCGCGCGTTCGTCAAGCCATATGCTGATGCCTTCCTTGCGGCCTTTTATAACCACGCATTGATTGCTTTTTGCCATAAATATTATGCTCCTGTTCAGCGGCTATTTTTTCAAAACATTTACCGCTTCCGGCGGTTCCGTTTTATGGTTGAGGCCCAACGTCTCGCCGATTATCTCCCGGGCGATTTGCGCGGAAACATGGGAAAGGGCGTTGGAATCCCCGAAGGGTACGCTTACGTAAACGGCTATTTGCGGGTCCTCAAGCGGCGCGAATGCCGCGAAGCTTGAATGGTCCTGACGAAGCCCCACCATCTCCTGCGCGGTTCCCGTCTTGCCCGCGATACGGATGGGGAAGTTTTTAAAGTCGGCTACCGCCGTGCCGTTCCGGCTGCCGGTGCCCTCCGTGACCAGGCGCATTCCCTCAATAATTACGTCCCAGGTATCTTCCGAAACCGTCACATACTGTTCCTCCGGTACCGGTTGGTACCGCATCAGCGTATTCCCGCCGTAATCCTCCACGGTTTCCACCAAATGCAGCGGATAGCGCGTGCCGCGGTTGGCGATGACCGAAATATACTTCGCCATAAGCGCGGGGGTGTAGTTGTTGTTCGCCTGGCCGATGGCCGTCCTTACCGTGTCCCCGTCGTACCAGTCCCACTCCGACCGGGGCGAAAACGCGTCCCGGCTTTGGTAAACATACTTTTTAAATTCCGGCGAGGATATCCTGTACTGCAGCTCGCCTTCCTCGTACTGGTCGTAAAGCTCCCCGATTTCCACGCCGGTTTTGTCGTTCAGCCCGAAGTATACCATGTAATCGTTAAGGGTTTGCACGCCCTCCGCCACCCGGTCGTTTTTCGCGTTGCCGAGCCGGTACGCCGCCTCGCAGAAGAAATAGTTGCACGAAACCTGTATCGCCTGCGCCACGTTAATGCTGCCGTGGGACGAGGGCGACCAACAGTCCGTGTAGGGCTTGCCCGTTTTGGTGAAGGTATGCTCGTCATAAATTTTGGTGTTTTCCGTAATCGCGCCGGACTCCAACACGGCGGCGGCGGTCACCATCTTAAAGGTGGAGCCGGGGGCGCGCGGTTCGTTAAACGGCCGGTTTACCATGGGGTTCGTCGGGTCGTAGGCGTTGTTTTTATTATAGTATTCGATGTCGAAATTGTTCACGAGCCGGTTGTTGTCATAAGAAGGGTAACTCACCGCGGCGCGCACCGCGTTGGTTTCAATGTCCAAAATAACTACCGAGCCGGTGCTCGGGTCTAAGTTTATCATCTGCGGGGAAAGCTCTTTGGAAAGTATCTTTTCGATGACCGCGTTCTGCGCGGTGACCGCGCCGCTTTTGACGCGCGCGGTAAAGTCGCCCGTGTCGGTAAGCTGACCGATATCCGTCATGGCGAGCAGCAGCGAGGGTATGGTAAGCCGACCGGATTCCACGCCCTCTGTCAGTATGGTTTTTATCCGCTCCAAATCCTCCCGCTGTATCACGTTGGCGTCGGGGAAGCGCTCGAGGATGTAGGCGCGGATGAAATGCGCGTCGCCGCCTTCCGGCGAAGCCATGACCGCCTCAATGTCGAGGTTGTTGCTTTTTATCAGCGACTGGAAAATTTCCTTCAGGGTAATCGCTTTTTCCGTCCGGTGGCGCAGGGTGATTTTGGCGGCAAGTTCCCGGGCGAGGTAATCCTCGAGCAGGTGATACGCTTTTTTCTGCAAATCGGCGTCTATGGTCAGGAACACGTTGCCGCCGGGTTCCGGGGCGGTGTATTCCAGGGTTCCCACCTTGCTCCCCGCGCCGTTGACCTCAAAGGTTTCCGAGCCGAATTTCCCCCGCAGGTAGCCCTCCATGGAACGCTCCAACCCGGTTCTTCCAATCAGGTCGCTTGCGGTATAGCCCTTGTCCTTGTTGTTCTCCAAATCCACGTCGTTGATCCTTCCGATATAACCGAGCATGTGGGAGAAATAAATGCTCCCGGGGTATTCCCGCAGGGCTTGTATCTCAATATGGATTCCGGCGAAAAGCGCGTTGTTTTCTTCTATCGCGGCTACGGTTTGGGGTTTTACGTCATAGGCAAGGGTGACGGGCTGCGGGTCGTATTCGTCCATGTAAATCATCCGCTCCATGTAAAGCATACAGCGGAAATTTAAAATCTTGCGGGCGTCGGGGTTGGGAAGCGCCGGGTCGATATCAAACACCTTCCGCAAATAGTCGAAGGCTTCCTGCGCGGTGGCGGTTTCCGGGTTTTCCACCGCCATGTCCGCCTTCCAACGGTATTCCAAACGCTCGCGGGACTCGCCGTCGGGGTACGTAAACCCGTAGGGTTCGGTCATAGTCATGGGGAAATCGTTTACATAATCCTCGCCGTTTTTTTCAAAAAGCAGCGTAAGCTTATACAGCGCCTCATTGAGCGACTCGTTTACGATGGCCTCGCTTGGGTCTATTTTGACGGTGTACGCCAGTTTGTTACTGGTAAGCGGCCTGCCCTTGCTGTCGAAGATATTGCCCCTCAGCGCGGCGACGGGCATAGTGACTTCCCGCGTGCGGGGCGGGGCGGGGCGGAAGCTGTCGTGCAGCACAATCTGCAGGTCGAACAGCCTCGCGAACAGCAAATAAAACAACACCACCAACAGCACAAACAGGTAGAGTATGCGGTTGGATATAAAACGGCGGATTGACTTGGCCGATTCCTTTAAAAACTCAATCATGTCGGTTTAAACAAACTCCTTCGGCTTCGCTCGTAACGCTCAATACGCGCGTTTATCGCGTGCATCAGGCTGTAAACGGGAATGGCGAGGGAAGCGGTATAGTTGGTTTTGGGAAGGATGATGGAGCGGACATAGTACAGCATGTCGATTTTGCCCGTAAACAGAAAGCCGCAGCAATAAAACAAAAACTGGTGCGCCGCCGCCGCCGCGACCACCATAAAAAAGGGAAGGAAATAGTTGTCGTGGAAAAAATCCCTGAAGGGCTTCCCGCTGACATACCCGGTCAGGAACCCGAGCATGGCGTACAGACCGATATAATACCCGCCGAACAAGTCGTGGACGAGCCCGGCGAAGAAGCCGAAAATCGCGCCCTCAATATCGCCCCGGAGTATGCCGGCGCTGACAATCAGGATTAGCGCCGTGTCGGGTATAACGCCCAGAATAGCGAAAGATTGGAACAGGGTGGACTGCAGCACGAAATTTATCAGGATTAACAGCGACATGCAAACTACGCGCAACATCGGTTCATTCCCCCGTCGTCTCGATTTCTTCCTCGTCCCCGAACAGTTGGTTGACCACCTGCACTACCTCGACCCGGTCGATGCGCGACGCGGGTTCTATGATCGCGTGCTTGGTCAGGCCGTTGCCGTCGGGCTCGACGCTTAACACCGTACCCACCAGTATGCCGGGCGGGCAATAGGAACTCAGCGCCGACGTAACGATTTCGTCGCCCGCCATAATCTGCGCGTCGGACTCAATATAATCCATCCGGCACAACCCCTGCGGCATTAGATCAATATCGCCGAACAGCTGCCCCCAGTCCCCGGTACGCTCGCACATCACCGCCACGGCGCAGCGGTCGTCGATGATGGAAACCACCTTGCTGTAGGTGGGGTACACCTCGCGGACCAACCCGATTAAACCCGCTTCGCCGAGCACCGCCATATTGGGCGTCAAGCCTTCGCTTGAGCCTTTGTCTATGTTGTAGCTGTTGTACCAGTCGGTGGGGTCTTTGCCGATAACGCGGGCGCCCACCTTGGGCAGCGCCGCGTAGGTCTGGTCGATTTCAAGCAGCTCGGTGAGGCGCTTGTTTTCCGCTTCCGCGTACAGCAGGCGCTCGTTGTCGATTTTAAGCAAGCTGTTCTGTTCCCGCAGCAACCGGTTTTCTTCCCGAAGGCCGTCCATTTCCGCGAAGGTGGAAAACTTCCCGCCAATCCAACCCGTAACGTCGGAAACGCCCCGCTGCAAGGGTACGATAACATAACCCAACGCGTTTTCGACAAACGTAGGCGTGGCGCCCGGGCTTGCCGTGAAGATGATTGCCGTAAGGCATACCGCCATCCCCAACGACAGAAAGAGCCGCTTGTGTTTTTTTAAAAATTCCATGGCGTTTTTATAATCTCAATTTTTTAGGCGTAATCAGAATATTGCGAAGCTGACGGATGTGGTCGAGCACCATGCCCGTGCCGATCGCGACGCAATTGAGCGGTTCCGCGGCAATCTTCACCGGTATTCCCGTTTCCGCCGCAATCAGCTCGTCCAGCCCTTTAAGCATCGCCCCGCCGCCCGTCAGGGTGATTCCGGACTCCATTACGTCGGAAGCGAGCTCCGGCGGCGTTTTTTCCAACGTAAACTTAATCGCGTCGATGATTGCCGCGACGGGTTCCGCTATGGCGGCTTTCGCGTCTTCGGCGGACAGGGTAATCGTGCGGGGCAGCCCGGACACCAGGTCCCGCCCGCGAACGTCCCGGGTCGCGTTCCTGTCGGGCCGGTAAGCGCAGCCGATATTAATCTTTATGTCCTCGGCGGTGCGTTCGCCGATGGCGAGGCCGAATTCCCGCCGGATATAACTGACGATGTAGGAGTCCAACTCGTCGCCCGCGGTGCGAAGCGACTTGCTCGTGACGATACCCCCGAGGGAAATCACCGCCACCTCGCTGGTGCCGCCGCCGATATCCACCACCATGCTTCCGGTGGGTTCCTCTACCGGAAGGCCCGCGCCCACCGCCGCCGCCATGGGTTCCTCTATCAGGTACACGTCCCGCTCATGGGCACCGGCGGAAATCGTGGCTTCCAACACCGCCCGCTTCTCCACCTCCGTCACTCCGGAAGGAACGCAAACCACCACCCGGGGCTTCCGCGCGAAAACGTTCCGCGACCGCGCCTTTTGAATAAAATACCTAAGCATTGCCTGCGTGGTTTCGAAGTCGGCGATAACGCCGTCTTTCATGGGGCGGATCGCCACAATGCTGCCGGGGGTGCGCCCTATCATCTGCTTGGCTTCGTCGCCCACGGCGAGGATTTGCTTTGTATTGGTGTTAAGCGCCACCACCGACGGCTCGCTGATAATGATTCCCGTGCCTTTTACAAAAACAAGCGTGTTAGCCGTGCCCAGATCTATGCCCAAATTATAGGAAAACATTTGCTATCCCCTTTTAAATACATACGTTAAGTAGTCCTGCTGTCAGTATAGCCTTATTTCCCAAAAATAACCAACCCGTTCGCGTATAAATATTGCGCCGGTGTGCGGACAACAGCCGCCGCGCAGAATATTCCCAAAAACATTACGATTATATATTTTTTACGGAAAACCGTCCACTGCGGGCGCTGAACCTTCCGCAGCGAAAAACCCCGTCAGTAAAACTTCGGACGGGGTTTTCCATGGCTCCTTTTATTGTTCTACGGTTGATTTCCTCACATTACGCCCGCGTGAATATAGCTTCGCGCCTGACTTTTTTCTTCCTCCGTAGGTTCCGCGTCAATTTCTTTCAGGAAACGTTCCGCGAAAAGCACGCGAAATTCCGCCGATTTTGTGACCGCGCTAAATTTTTCCCACTGTTCCGGGGTAAGCGCCGGGAAATTTTTTAAAATTGTCATACCCACATCTCCTTTGAATAAGTATTTGTTTGTTCATTTATAGTTAACTTGCAAATTTTTAGTAAAGCGGAATAAATGATATCACCGGCGTTTGAAAGCGTCAATAGTTGTCGAAAATTATTGACAGATTAATAAGCCTAACATTGTTCAAAATTATGTGGTTTCGCCTCCTCAAAAACGCCCGAAACCCGCTTGTATAGCGGGGAAAACCCCCTTGTCTTTCGCAAGGGAGTGTATATACTACGTCTCAGTTTCAACGCTCAAACAGAATACGCAGAGGTGAAAGTATTGCGAAAGAAGAACGGACAGCCCAAAGACACTAAGCGGGATATCCTGGATGTGGCGGGCCGTTTATTCAAAGAGTACGGGTACGACAAAACCACTTACCGCATGATTGCAGAGGAATTGAATATTGCTCCGTCCGCCATTGTTTACCATTTCAAAAGCAAACCCTGGATTGTGCTCAACCTTTTTAACGACTGCATGGGAATCATCCATAACTATGTGGACGCAAACCTGACGGAAGGCCGTAACTACTACCTATATAATAATATTGTGGAGATTTGTTATTACCGGGAATCGATGCGCAATAAAAACGTATGGGATTTGTTTCACCACGAGGATATTACGAACATGTGGGCGCAGGGATGGATATCGCGGGTGGAGACCATATTCACCTCCATTGCGGATAACTTCCAAAAGACCTTTGACCCGGCGGAAATACACGCCATATCCGTAATGAGCATCGGCGCGAGAACCTCTTTATTCGCCGAGTTTTACCAGCACGGGAATATGAGCATCGACAGGTGCTGCCACTATATGATGTATTTGATGGGCGTGTTCTCGAAACTTGACGAGGCGACGATTATGCGCAATATTCAACGCGCCTTTGATTTTGCGGACAGCCACGAGTTCCCCCGTATTCCGCTGTTTGAGTAGACGCCTTAACCGGATGTTGAGCTTGGATGGCAAAAAAGTACGCCGAAAAGACTACCGTTAAGTAGGTATTGCGCTCATCATTTCCTTATGCGCGCCGCGCTGTAAAATTATTGTGCGCGTTATATCTCGTATTAAATAACACATATAATCATTTCCCCCAATATTTATCTGCCTGTTTAACTTCAAATTAATATAATTTTGTATGCGTTGCCGCCTCTCTGATGATTACAAATCTGAAGCCCTCCCTTCCCTTGCGCCGCAGGTAAATTTTTTCAGGCTGATTTTTTTCGGGAAAGGAACAATAATAAACAATAGATAGTAAACACAGGCGAGGTGAGCGAGTTGCGCGGAAGATACGCAAGGAAGATTCCTATAATAACGGCGGTATGCTTTTTTATTTTTACGGCAAACGCGTGGGTTACGCGGGCGATGGCGGCGGAGCTGCCCCGTTTGGGCACGGCGTCCAACGGCGCGGACGGGGAAGATTTGGGGGACGAACTGGTTTTTTTCAGGCGCGGGGAGGGGACGACCGTCGAAGTCCCCATCGTCATGTACCACCTGGTTACGACCAACGGCAGCCTGATAGGCCGCTACG
>JAISWA010000081.1 GCA_031271275.1 Clostridiales bacterium
AAGGAACAGCTTTGGGAGACGACGATGGACCCGGAACGGCGCGTGTTGAAGCAGGTGACGGTGGACGACCACTTCGAGGCCGACGACATTTTTACCCGCCTAATGGGGGACAGGGTTGAGCCGAGGAAAGAATTTATCGAGGAATACGCTGTTACCGCAAAAAATCTTGACATTTAGAGCTATTTCCTCAGAGGGGAAATAGTATAAATTTGGACATTTAAGAGGGACTATGGACAACATATTAAATTCAAAGCTCGAAAAGGAAATGAAAGACGCGTATATACATTACGCGATGAGCGTCATAGTTTCGCGGGCCCTCCCGGACGCCCGGGACGGGTTGAAGCCCGTGCACAGGCGCATCCTCCACTCCATGAACGAGCTTAACATAGGGCCGGACAAGCCTTACAAAAAAAGCGCGAGAATCGTCGGCGACACCATGGGCAAATACCATCCCCATGGGGAGTCGTCTATTTATGACGCCCTTGTCAGGATGGCGCAGGATTTCTCCATGCGCTACATGCTGGTTGACGGGCACGGCAATTTCGGCTCCATAGACGGATACGAGGCGGCGGCGCAAAGGTACACGGAAGCGCGGCTGAGCCGCCTTTCCATGGAAATGCTTTCCGACATCGAAAAGGAAACCGTGGATTTTATCCCCAACTACGACGGGGAATTTCAGGAACCTACGGTGCTCCCCTCCCGCTTCCCCAATCTGTTGGTCAACGGGTCTTCCGGCATCGCCGTGGGGATGGCAACCAACATCCCGCCCCATAACCTGACGGACTGTATCTCGGCGATTGTGAAGCTCATTGACGACGCAAGCGAAAACGTAGACACCGACGTTAGGGAATTGATCAACATCGTAAAAGCGCCGGACTACCCCACGGGCGGCGCGATACTCGGCGTTTCGGGGGTGCACGAGGCGTACCTTACGGGCAGGGGCCGCGTGGTGCTTCGGGCTACGGCGGCAATAGAGCCCTTCGGACAGAACCGGGAACGGATTTTGGTTTCGGAAATCCCCTATCAGGTCAACAAGGCGAAACTCGTGGAAAAAATGGCGGAGTTGGTCAAGGACAAGAAAATAGACGGAATCACCGACATACGGGACGAGTCCAACCGCAACGGCGTCCGCATCGTCATAGAACTGCGGCGGGACGCCAACGCCAATGTGATACTCAACCAACTGTACAAGTTTTCCCAACTTCAGGAGAGCTTCGGCATTATTCTGTTGGCGTTGGTGAAAAACGAACCCCGGGTTCTGAACCTCAAGCAAATTTTACAGCAGTACGTAGAGCATCAGAAAGACGTTATCACCCGCCGCACGCGCTTTGAATTGAACAAGGCGCAAAAACGCGCGCATATTCTGGAAGGGTACCTTAAGGCGCTGGATATTATCGACGAGGTCATCCATACCATACGCACTTCCCGGGACACCCCCACGGCGCGGGAACGGTTGCGGGAAAATTTCGACTTTACGGACGAGCAGGCGTCCGCCATCGTGGACATGCGGCTGCGCGCGCTGACAGGGCTCGAAAAGGAAAGGCTTCAGGCGGAGTTTAACGAGTTGCAGGTATTGATTAAGGAACTGACCAGTATTTTAAGCGACGCAAACCACCTGCTGCGGGTGCTCAAGGATGAACTGCTCGTTATTAAAGAAAAATTCGGCGACAAACGGCGCACCGCGATTTTACACGACCCGGGCGAAATAAACGTGGAGGATTTGATTGACGACGCGGGCAGCGTCATCACCCTTTCCCAGTTGAATTATATTAAGCGGATACCCCTCGACACCTACCGCAGCCAGAACCGGGGCGGCAGGGGGATTGTGGGTATGCAGACCCGGGAAGAAGACTGGGTGAAGGATTTATTCGTGGCGAACACCCACGACCATATCCTGTTCTTTACCGACCACGGGCGGGTGTACCGCATACGCGCCTTCGAGATACCGGAGGCGAGCCGCACCGCCCGGGGCATGGCGATCGTAAACCTGCTTAATTTAAGCGGGGGCGAAACCGTGGCGGCGGTAGTGCCCATGCGGGGGGATTTGTCCGCGGCGGAAATGGCGCTAAGCGACGAGGACGGCGAAGAAAAAGAGGATGAAAGCGACGGGGAAGCGGCCGGCGGGGAAACCTACGGAGACGGGCGCGAGTACCTGACCATGATTACGAGGGCGGGTATCATTAAGCGCACGGAAATTTCGCTGTTTGCCAATATCAAGAAGGCAGGGTTGATTGCGCTTAACATCCGGGAGGACGACGCGCTGATCGCGGTGCTCAAAACCGACGGGCGGCGGGAAATTTTCCTCGCCACCGCCAACGGGATGGGCATCCGTTTCCCGGAAGGCGAAGTGCGCCCCATGGGCCGCACCGCCAGCGGCGTGAAGGCCATGCGGCTAAAGGACGGCGACCGTATCGTCGGCGCTTCCGCGGCGGAAGGGCTCGCGTTGTTCGTAGCCGAGAACGGCTTCGGCAAATGCACGCTGATGGACGAGTTCCGGGGGCAGCACCGGGGCGGCATGGGCATGACGGTGTACAAAACTTCCGAAAAAACCGGAAAGCTCACCGGCGTCAGCGCCGTGAGCGAAAATGACGAGCTGATGCTCATCAATTCCGAAGGCGTGATCATCCGCATACGGGTTTCGGATATTTCCGTACAGGGCCGGTACGCCCAGGGCGTGAAGCTGATTCAGATGAACGAGGGCGTCACCGTGGCGGGCATGGCGAGAGTGGTGGACGGGGCGCTGATGGAAAGCGGCGAAGGTATCGAAGAAACAGTGGAAACGGAAGCCGAATAAAAAGACTTTTCGCGTGTTCCTCGTATAATGGGCTAGGGCGTGGTAATCAAAATTACATTAGGGGGCGCGTTATGCTTTTAAAGGGGTTTTTTACCGAAAACAAGTGGCTCAGGCTCGCTGCCAAAATTTTCACCGGGCTGTGCGTAGCGGGAATCGTGGCGTCCTTAATCTGCGACCTTGCTGTCAACAAACGGTTGGGTTGGTCGCTGATAGTGCTTAGCGCGGCGGTGTTCGCGTGGCTGTGCGCCATGCCCGCGTTGGTTCTGTCGCGTTTCCGGGAACCCGTAACGCTCGCGGCGGTTTCGGTGTTATTAACGCCGTATTTAATGGCGTTGGAGCGTATTCTTAACGGCGACTGGTTTTCGCCGGTCGCGCTGCCCGTGGCGTTAACGGGTGTCGCGGTCATGTGGGCGGTGTGGGCGATACTGCGTTTCGCGCGGGTCAACATCTGGTACAAATCGGCGCTGTTCGTTTTGTTCGGGAATATCCTCAGCGTGCTTTCCAATGTGCGGGTCAATGTTTATCTGGGGGAACCGCTGTTCAGGATTAGCGACGTCATTTCGGTGCTCGCCTGCTTCGCGGTGTCGGCGCTGCTTTGCGTCATAGGCTATGGCAAGCCGTTTACGGACAAACCGAAAAAGGTTTCCGAAGATGCGGAAGGCGTTACGGATTTAGTCAAATTGGACCGGGAGTAACCTGCGGTGAGTCCACAGAAAAAAATTTATAAAGTTGCCATCCTTATTTTCAGCATAATAGGCGCGGGCGGGGTTATATATCTGATTAACTACGCCCGCGTATTTTTTATGGAGCAACGGCTGAATCAGGAAATCGCAGCGCTGTACAGGGAGGAGATTTCTTTTCCCGACGGGCGCGAGGTTTCTGAGCCTGCGGCGCCGGCGGCAAGCGAAAACGGCCTTCCGGAAAAGGAACCCGGGGCGGACATGGTTTCGGAACCGGAGGATAGTCCGGAACTTCCCTCCGAAGCCGCAGCGCCTTCCCCGGCTCCGTCGGAACGGGAAAAATTGCTCGCGGCGGAAACGGCGGGGCGGCGGCGGTTCCAATCCCTGTTGGATATAAACGGCGAGTTCAGGGGTATGCTAATCATTGACGGGTTGGATATGGCGCTCCCCTTTGTGCAAACGACGGATAACGAAAAATACCTGTACACCAATTTCGAAGGGGAAGCGTCCCGTTACGGCACGGTGTTCCTGAGCTGCTACAACGATTCGCTGCTGACCGACCATAACACGGTTTTGTTCGGGCATCACACCGACGCGGGGCATATGTTTACGCCGTTGGTGCGGTACCGCAAGTTGGAAACCGTTTTTGAAGCGCCGGTGATTGAGTTGGACAGCCTTACGGGTTATTCCAGGTGGCTGGTTTTCGCCGCGTATATTTGCGAGCCGGATTACGGGTATATCGAAACGAACCTCGACGGGCCGCAATTTGAGGAGCTGCTTGGGGAAATAAAGGAGCGGAGCCTGTTTACCACCAACGTGGACGTTAATACAAACGATCGGATTCTCACCCTTTCCACCTGCACCTATGAGTTCCAAAACGCGCGGTTCGTCGTCCACGCGCGGCAGTTACGGGAGGGCGAAACCGCTCCGCCCGTTTCCGCCGAAACGAACCCGAACCCGAAGGAGTACGCCATTCCCAACCAGTACAAGCTTGCGGACATCGCCATGGAAAATGTCGCCGTAATGCGCAGCCCGCGCACGCTGAAAAATTATTATTATCTGCGCACGGGCTACGGGTTGGAGCTGTATATAGGAAACACCACGTTGGTGCAGGGCGGTTACGCGTGCTTCACGGGGAATATTCCGGAGGGCGCGGCGTTTTCCCCGGCGTATCTTGCCAATGACCGGGTTTTTATCGCCATAGAAAAGATAAACGGGCAAAAGGGTATTTTTTTGCTCACTTCCGACACGGCGGACGGGCCGTTTGCCTTTGCCAACGGCGGCTATCCCCTTACGCCCGACGAAGCCCGTTCGCCGGTGCTTGCCGTAAACGGCGAGGAACTTTGGATGGCGTATGTTTCCGGCGAAGGGGAGCGGGAGCGGTTATACCGCGCGCCGGTTTACGGGGACGGGACTTCCGGCGAACCGGTTTGCGTGTATGAAGCGCCGGAAAGTACCGGCGTCGTTCCGGTGGGGATGGCGTGGAGAAACGGGAAGTGTTTGTTGGTGTTTCAGGAGAAAATCAACGGGCTTTTAAAGGCGGTATGGGCGGAGGAAAGCGCGGCTCCCGCTGAGGGGAAAGCCGAAGCGGGCTTCCCCGCGCCCTTTGTGCTTCCCGCTGAGGATAACACCGGGCGTATGAGGTTTTACGGGGAGGTTATGGCGGACGGAAGCGTCAGAACCATGATGGAAAAGGACGGCCGGCTAACGCCCGGAACGCTGCTGCTTCCGGTATACGGGTGAACAATAGAACGGACGCGGAACGCGCAAGCGGCGGAGCCGCTTTGTGCTTTTTCATGAAAACTGTTATAGTGCAAAAAATTTTTCTATTAATTTCAGCAAAGACAGGACGCGAACATGCCAAAACCCATACTCGCCATCGTAGGCCGGCCCAACGTGGGCAAATCGACTTTGTTTAACAAAATCGCGGGGGACCGCCTTTCTATTGTGGACGACACGCCCGGCGTCACCCGCGACAGGCTTTACGCCGAAGCGGAATGGCTGAACCATCCGTTTACGTTAATCGACACCGGCGGGCTTGACCCGGACGCGGACGATTTGATGACCCAATATATTCTGCGGCAGGCGCAGGCCGCCATTGAATCCGCCGACGTTATTTTGTTTTTGACGGACATAAAGTCCGGCGTGTTGGAAGGCGACCGGAAGGTGGCGGAAATTTTGCGCAGGGCGGACAAGCCGGTGCTGTTGGTCGTGAACAAAGTGGACACGCCTTCCCGGCCCAACCACGAGATTTATGAATTTTATGAGTTGGGGTTGGGCGACCCGGTTCCGGTTTCGGCGGGGCAGGCGTTGGGACTGGGCGATATGCTCGACGAGGTGGTCAAATTGTTTCCGGAAATGCCGGAGGGCGCGGAGGACGAGGAACTTATACGCGTGGCGGTGGTGGGCAAGCCCAACGTGGGCAAGTCGTCGCTGATTAATAAAATGCTCGGCGAGGAACGGGTTATCGTCAGCGACGTTCCCGGAACCACCCGGGACGCGGTGGACACCTACTTGGAACGTGAAGGCAGAAAGTATATGTTCATAGACACGGCGGGTCTTCGCAGGAAAAGCAAAATAAAGGAAAATATCGAGCGCTACAGCATCGTGCGTGCGGTCGCCGCGGTGGAACGGGCGGACGTATGCGTTTTGATGATTGACGCCTCCGAAGGAATCACCGAGCAAGATACCAAGATCGCGGGCATTGCCCACGAGCGGGGGAAGGCGGCGATTATCGCGGTGAACAAATGGGACGCGGTGGAAAAGACGCACAAGACCATGAAGGAATACGAGGATAAAATAGACGTGGAGCTTTCGTACATGCCCTACGCGCCGAAAATTTTTATATCGGCGCTGACCGGGCAGCGGCTGCATAAGCTGTTCGGGTTGGTGTATACGGTGTACCAGAACAACGCACAGCGGATTTCCACCGGCTTGCTGAACGACGTAATTATAGAGGCGCAGGCTATGCACCAACCGCCTACGGACAACGGGAAGGCGCTGCGGATTTATTACGCGACGCAGGTTTCGGTAAAGCCGCCGACGTTTGTGCTGTTCGTAAACGACCGGGCGCTGATGCATTTTTCCTACAGGCGGTACTTGGAGAATCAGCTGCGGGATGCCTTCGGCTTCGTGGGGACGCCGGTGCATTTTATCATCCGGAATAAAAACGAGAAGGAGTAAGGAGCCATCCCTATGTTCAGGCTTATTTGTTTATTGATTGGCTATTGTATCGGCTGTATACAGAACGCGTACATCCTCGGGCGCGTCACTAAAAAGATAGACATCCGCCAACACGGGAGCGGCAACGCCGGAACCACCAATACCATACGGGTGTTGGGCGTAGCGTCCGGGGCGATTGTGCTCGCGGGGGATTTTTTGAAGGCGGTGCTTGCGGTGGTGCTTTGCTCGCTGCTGTTTGGCGGCGGCGGAACGTTTGCGCCTGTTTTGCCGGCGAATATTTTACCCGATACCTTTCTCGCGGAAACCGGCTTGCTGCCCGGCCTGTACGCGGGCCTCGGCGTGATAGCCGGTCACGATTTCCCGGTTATTTTGAAATTTAAAGGCGGGAAAGGCTTCGCGTCGCTGCTCGGGTTGGTGTTGGCGCTGGACTGGCGCGTTGCGCTGATTACGTATGCGGTTGTAATTATCCTGTTGGCGGTTACGCGTTATGTTTCCCTTTCGGCGTTGGTGATGTCGTTGGTTACGCCGTTTTTGCTGCTTGCGTTCGGGCATGGGATTGAAGTTTTCGGGGGAATGCTTGCGCTGACGGCACTCACCTGGTGGCGGCATAAGGAGAATATACAAAGACTGGCGGAAGGGAAAGAGAACAGGCTGAGCCTCGGGAAGAAAGGCTGAAAAAACCGCCAATTTGAAAACTGACACGCTTCATGGTATAAAAAGAGACAAAACTTTCGGAGGCGATTACATGAAGCAAGAACCTGTCAAAACGTTAGCGGAAATCATGGAAGACAAGCCCGCGCGGAAAATGAACTGGCCCGCGTTTGTGGAGGCTGACGCGGTAAATTTTTTCAATCTGCACGAGATTGAGAAAATGACCGTCGAAGACGGCAACGGCAATAAGGCGAAATTAACCCGCCAGAAAGATAACGGAATAAAAGTGGAGTCTTCTTCTACCACCATCTTATAAAACACCAATAAAAAAACACAAGCGAGGCGGCTGATAAGCGGCCTTTTTTTATGTCATAGGAAACTGCTTGATTCTATCGTTCCGTTTTGAAGCCAACGGAACGCGTAAGGTACAGTTTCCTATGACGAATTGTGGAAAACAAGCGGCGCAGTCGCTTGTTTGTGCATCCGCTTCCGGGGTGTGATAAAATCTATAATACTAATCTTCTTTAAACATAACGATATTTTGCGTCACATTGCGAATGTGAGCGTAACGTGCGATTTTCCGGAGGAAAACGCAGTGAAGCGAACGCTTATGAGCAATAGCAAAATATCGTTACCGCAGTGGAAGATTAGTGTAAAAACTTCCCGAAAGGCGGAATTGAATGGAAATCAAACAAAAGAAGCGCGGTGAAATACCGGCGGAATTCAAATGGAGGACGCAAGACTTATTCGCCACGGATGAAGCGTGGAAGCGGGGCATGGAGGATTTAAAGAAAAAAATCACGGGATTTGA
>JAISWA010000104.1 GCA_031271275.1 Clostridiales bacterium
TTCAAACTCGTCCCCGCGCCTATTGATGTGCGCTATTGCTTCTTGTCTTGTCATGCCTTTTCGGCACTCGTAATGCCATTCACGGATTTTGTGAATATCATCTATAGTGAAGTCTGAACCGATCTCCGGTTTTGGTATGCTATTCATCGCTATCCTCCCCTTATCCGCAATTCGCAGCGTATCGGCGGTTACTTCGACACGCTCATACTGAATTTGCACGAGGTAATCCATCAAGACTGCCTGCTTCTCCGCAGTGCAGTCAAGCATTTCCTCAAAAACGATGTTGGAAAGAACAACATTAAAAGCCCCGGTTTTTACCTTTTCCCATAGTTTATGCGTTTCCGACATTTTCTCCGGCGCGTCCCGTTGGTCGAGATGGCTTATAACTGAGGTGTCAAAATATACCTTCAATTTCTTCATTCCTCACTTGCCCCCTTACCAATAAGAAAAAGAATTCGTAAACCGAGCCGATGCCGAGGCACACGCCGCTCTACAGGCGCGAATTACGTTTGCATAAACGGCTCTTTTATTGCAAAGGAATAATTCTCCAACGCAAAATTTTCCCCGTCAAATACCACATCGGCGGTTAAATCGCCAAGATATATCACGCCCTCTCTTTCATATTGAACGCCCATCGCGATTTCAACTTTTATACGGTCGCCGTCGAACGCAAAATGCACGATGTCAAACCCCTCCGGCATTCCGAGAAAATCGCCGGTCTGTTCTTCCTCACGGTCGGTTTCTATCAGGGTGCTTTCGCCGCCGCAGGTAAATTGAAGGACGCTTTTGTCCTCCGTCTGGGTCATTGCCATATCCGCCGGAAGCAGATCACCCAATTCGAAAGAATACAACGGAAAATCTATATATTCCGGTTTCGGATACCCGTCCTCACCCGCTTGGATTTCTAAAACATGCAATTCCATAATCGCAAAACCTGTTCCGGAGGCGACATACAGGGTAACGGCAATTTCTTTCTTCCCGTCCCCGTCAAAATCAACATATTGCATCTCTGGGGTAACGGCGCTCGGGGTCAGACCGGCCCACTCGAAATAGGTGCCGTATCCGTCCTGGTACAAAACATATCCGTAGGGATGGATTCCGTATAAAAAAATATCCTCTTTTTCGATCATCGCCCACAGGGGGAAGTCCATTTCCACGGATTCGAAGGTGCTCTTGAGCGAATGGTTCATTCCCGACCCTTCTGACCAATACTCGTTTCGCCCTCTCAGCACAATAGTCTCCGTCAGCTGCCGCTTGGTTTTATATCTTTCCGCCGCCTTAAACGGTTCGGAAAAATCAAAGTAATCCGCGCTGCGCCCGCGCTCCCCTCCTATTAAAATTTCAATCTTCTCCACATCGGGGAAACGTCCGAAGGTCATCAGCAATTCCTGCGTAATCCGGGTACCCTCGTAACTGCCCGCGTTCACGGAATCAAACTCCGGCTTGTACAAATCAACGCAAATACGGCTGCCTTCATACCAAATCTTGTCTATTCCTATACCGTTGCGCAGGTAGTAATACGCCGCCGCGTCCTCTAAGAAAGTTTCCGCCGGAAGATACACCGTTTCCGAGGTTATTTCAATTTCTTTGTCATAACCGTTGGTGGTGGTTACCTGATAATCATAAAAACTGACCTCTACCGCTTCGCCGTCCTTGCCCGGTTTGGAAAAATCGTACATTTCGGCGGGGCGCTCCAGTATTTTTCTGCCGGCTTTATACGCGTGGGAAAGCCCGTATTTTCCGTCGAGACGCAGCAGATATTCGTGACGCTCTTTCGGCCCTGTCGAAAAAGAAATAACCTCGCAAGGCACGCCCTCGGGCAGCGACGTCGTATATTTGAGCGCGGAAGAACGGAACTCCCCCGACGCCAAAATATTTTTTTGATAACGGAACGCGTATGCGCCGTTCCTATCCGGCTCGGGCTCATAACTTACGGCGTCTATGCGAAAGTCATATAAGCGCCCGTCGTAGGATATAACAATCGTTTCCGAACCGCCGGACGGGTTTTGCTTTTCAAAGACAGACGACGTATCTATATCCGTATTTTCCGCGTCAAATGTATACGCATACTCGACATACAAGGGAATCCCGTTAATTATATCGACCGGTAGGCGGGTGTACGCGCCGTTTTCCGCGCTCGCGGGCCCCGTTTGCGCCGACACGGTAATGCGCGCGCAAAAGGACAAAAAAATCAGAATGCTTACGGTTAAGGCGATTGACTTCATAATGCTGCTCCTCCTTCTGTTTCTCTCGTCAAATTTTTAATCCACTTAAACCGGTTCGTTTTCACAATGGCGATAATCCATTTAAAAAACTGGTCGCATTTCAGGAAAAAGAACACCGCCACAGGGGGATGATGAAACACAAACGCGGAAAGCCACGCCAACGGCAGCACCACAAACCACGCGCAGATAAAGTCCACCTTGATTACGAAGCTGACGTCGCCACCCGCCCGGATGATTCCCGTAAAGCAGGGCGCGTGGTACGCCGTGCCGAGGGTGGCTATTGCCATCACCGTCATGAACTGTTTCACGATGCCATTGGTTTCCGGCGTAAAATCGTACAGGGAAATCATAAAATCCCGCAGCCCGAGGAAGGAAAGGGAAGTCAGCACCCCCACGCAGACGAACACGATTTGGAACAGCCGCGCGTATTTTTTCACCAACTCCACATCGCCGGAACCCACCGTCTTTCCGATGATTACCGACGCCGCGCCGGAAAATCCCCATACCACCACGGTGACAAACTGGAACATCATTAGCGTGACGCTCTGCGCCGCCATGGTTTCGGTTCCCAACCGCCCCATTATCGCTCCCTGCATGGAACCGGCCAGTCCCCAAAGCGCGTCCCCCGCCATCACCGGCAGCCCGTAACGGAAAAAGTCCTTCGCAAGCCCATAATTAAAGCCGAACAATTCCCTGAAACGGATACGCAGCCGCCCGTCGATAAACCGGACGTACACGATCATAATACCGGTCTCGATAACGCGGGCGGTGAGCGTGGCGATTGCCGCGCCCTGCACCCCGAGGGCGGGGAAACCGAAATGCCCGAAAATCAAAACATAGTTCAGCCCGATATCCACCACCAACGTGGTCAGCGAAACCGCAAGGGCGATGCGCACCTGTTCCACGCAGCGCATAGACGCCATCAGCGTGTTGGTCACGCAGAAGAACATATACGAAAAAGCCATTACGCGCAGGTATTTAATACCCTCCGCAATGGCTTCATTATTGTCGGAAAAAACGCGCAATACACCATACGGCGAAATGAAAACGGCGGCGTTGATGACCCCGCCCGAGACAAGGCACACTTTCAACCCTATGGCGACAATGTCCTTTATGCTTTTTACGTCGCGCCTGCCCCAATACTGCGCCGCAAGCAGAATAATCGCGGCGGAAATGCCCATTACGAGCATTTGCAGAATATTCTGCACCTGGTTGGCGAGGTGTACGCCGTCCACCGCCAGTTCGCCGAGGGAACCCACCATGATATTGTCGGCGACCCCCACGCTTACGGAAATCAGGTTCTGCCCGATTAAAGGCAGGGCGAGTAAGCAGAGATGCTTTAATAAGGCGGTATTTTTCATGTCGTATCGTCACCCGGCTATGTATTTTGGACTTTAGATTGATTTTATGGTTATAATCATGAATAGCATGTTATTTTACAGCATTTGCGCTATTTTTCAAAGGAGGCGGGAAACATGCCGTTATCCCCTGAACGGCGGGAAGAAATCGTAAGCGCGATGATAAACACCATCGGCGAGCATAATAACAACGCGGCACTCGCCCCGTCGGAACTGGCGAAGCGGTTCGGCGTATCAGGGCAGAGCATCGCGAGGATAATAAAAAAGTTGGAAGAATCGGGACGGGTCTTGACGGTTGCGGAAGGGAAGAAAAAGTCTTTTTCGCTGCCAACGGTCACCAAAACGTTGGAGTATAAGACGGAGGGTCTGGACGAGGAGTCCGTTTTTGCCTCCGACGTTAAAGCGTTTATAAGCGGCGTACCGGAATGCCCTTATAAAAATTTTTCCTACGCCTTTTTGGAAATGTTAAATAACGCCATCGAGCATTCCAACGGAAGCAAAATTTATATTTACCTCATAAAAAATGAATACCGTCTGGCTTTTCTGTTAATGGATGACGGTATCGGCATATTTAAAAAAATTTCCGACGCCCTCGGTTTGCGTGAAAAGCGCCACGCCCTCTTGGAGCTTTCCAAAGGGAAATTCACCACCGACCCCGGAAGCCATTCGGGGGAAGGCATTTTTTTTTCATCAAAGTGCGGCGACCTGTTCACGCTGATGTCGGACGGGATATCCTTCCTGTCCGCGCCTGATTATAACATGTTAATCGATGACGTCGTAACGCCTCTCATGAGGAAGAAATTCCGAACAGGAACCGAAATTTTTTTTGAAATAAAAATGTCCCACACCCAAACCCTCGCCGAACTTTTTCAGGAATACACCGACGCGCCGGAAAGCTACGGGTTTACGAAAACAAAAATCCCCATACGCCTTTTGGAGTACGGGGACAGTATGCCTTTATTCCTTTCCCGCTCGGAAGCAGTGCAAAGGATGATCACGCATGTGACGAGGTAGGTTGCTCAGAGCGCGTTTATCAAATCCTGCATATCGTACAGCCCCGGCGGCTTTCCCTTTATAAACGCCGCCGCCTTCAGCGCGCCCACCGCGAAAATTTCCCGGGAATGGGCTTCGTGCTTTAACGTTATCACTTCGTCCTGCCCGGCGAAAACCACCGAATGCTCCCCCACTACCGTCCCGCCGCGCAGGGCGTGCAGGCCGATTTCGTTGCGGGGGCGCTTTTCCCGGCGCTCGCTGCGGTCATATACGTATTCCATTTTTCCGTCAAGCGCCGCGTTGACCGCGTCGGCAAGCAGCAGCGCGGTGCCGCTTGGGGCGTCGAGCTTCTGGTTGTGGTGGCACTCTATAATTTCCACGTCGAACCGCGCGTCGTATAAAAGCTTTGCCGCCCGGTCAAGCATGTTCCGTATTAGGTTTATGCCCAACGACATGTTCGCCGACCGGAACACCGCGACTTTTTCCGAAGCGGCCCGTATTTCCTCCTCATCGTCCCTTGAAAGCCCGGTCGTGCAGATTACCATCGGTACGCGCTTCTCAACGCCGAACATCAGCATACCGCGCAGCGCGCTCACGCCGGAAAAATCCACCACCACGTCGGCGGGCATGTCGCAGCTTGAAAAATCGGGGTACGCGGGAAAGGTCAACCCCTCGCCAATCGCGGAAGTGTCGATGCCGGCCACAATCTCGCAAGCCGGGTCTTTTTCCACAAGCCCGCGCACCACCTTCCCCATACGGCCGAGATATCCGTTAAGTATAATCTTGGTCACCATCTTTACACCACTCTGTCTTTAGTATTTACGTCACAGCCAGCCCGAACGCCGTCATTTGCTTTTTCAGTTCCTCTAACACGCCGTTGTCGAGGGTTGTCAGCGGCATACGGCACGCGCCCATGGCAAAGCCGAGCAGGTTAAGCGCGGCTTTTACGGGCATGGGGTTCACATCGTTAAACAGGGAGCGCACCAACGGAAGGATATCGAGCTGTATGCGGCGGCTTCCCGCCACGTCGCCGTCGAGGAATTTTTGCACCATCTCATGCACGGCGCGGGGGATAATCTTCCCCGCGGTGGAAATGACGCCCTTGCCCCCAAGGGAAAGGATGGGCACAACATAGTCGTCGTTGCCGGAATAGATATCCAACATGTCGCCGCACAGTTCGGCAATCTCCGCCACCTGCACGATGTTGCCGCTCGCTTCCTTTACCGCCGCGATGTTTTCGACGCCCGCCAGTTCCCGGAATGTCTTAGGCAGCATGTTAAGGCCGGTGCGCCCCTGAATATTGTAAATAATGAGGGGCAACTCCACTTCGAACGCCAGTTTTTTATAATGCGCCACCAGGCCCTTTTGGGAGGTCTTGTTGTAATACGGGGTAACGTACATGCACGCGTCCGCGCCGGCGCGTTTTATCTGTTTGCCCA
>JAISWA010000164.1 GCA_031271275.1 Clostridiales bacterium
ATACCGCTGATTGGCGCCGTCATGTACACCGACATAGAAATCCACCACCGGAAGCCGCCGCGGGCGGTAAGCGCCTCCACCCGCAACATCGACATCTATACCGCGATAGAGGTAAGCGGAAAGGAATTTACCCCAAGGCAGCAGTATTACTTTGCCCGGGAACTGAAAGACCACGCCCAGTGGGCAAAGGCGGCGTACTATTTCGAAAAATTCCTGGACGGCGGCCGGGGCTGGGTGGAAGATAACATCGGGAGCTGCTACAACCTTTCCCTGTGCTATAACCAGTTGGGCGACTTTCACAAAGTGCTGCCGGTATTGCTGCGCAGCTTCCATTTCGACGCCCCCCGGGCGGAAATCTGCTCGGAAATCGGCTATTACTTTAAACGCCTTAAAAACTACCCCGCCTCGCTCAAGTGGTTCGACCTCGCCACCAAAGTCGGGAAGCCCCATTCCGCCGGGTTTATCCTTTGGGATTACTACGGCTATATCCCCAACATCGAATGCTGCGTTTGCTGCAGCGAAATGGGGGATTTTAAAACCGCCCACGCATATAACGAAAGGGCGGCGGAATATAAGCTGACCCCGGCGATAGAGCAGAACAGGAACTTTTTGAAGACGAAGATGGAAATGGCCGTATAAGTTGGGTAAAATAAAAATAATTTTAGGGCGTGTTTCCGGTAGTGGGAACACGCCCTAAAATTTCTCATTGCGTATGCTTATAACTCGCCGCGCAGACTTTCTACTTCGTCATGGGTTAAGCCTGTTACATTGATTACTTTTTCTACAGAATCTCCAACATTCAAAAGATTTTTTGCAATCTCAATCTGCATTTGCTTCAGCGCCCATTTCTTCTGCGACTCAAAATCCATCCGCGCCATTTCCCGGCGCTCGTACATATCGCGCACCCGTTCGTCCGCGGAGAGTTCACGAAACGTGACTACCGCCTTTCCCACCTGCGGGTTTCTTTCCGCTACCATCGTCAGTTCCTCCTCCGTTTCGGCGGCGATAAATTTCGCCCAATCGTATAACTCCGTACCGTCCGTTTCCTTTTACTATTGTACTTTGCGTTGATTTACGCGCTTTGACCCGTCAAAGGTTCACCGCCAGTATGACCACGGAAATGCCCGCATCCGTAAGCCGCTTAATCAGCTTTAATATCAGCGCCCGCAGTTCCGCGTCCGCGCTTCTGAAGGGCTGTACGCAGAACACTGCCTTGGGTTTTTGGATAAGTACCCGCGTGTACACCAACTCATACTTTTGCGGCTCGCTGAGCTGACCGACCCGTTTGTCGAACACGTCGCCCAACACGTTGGCGTATTCCCGGCGCACGCCTTTGCGCACGTTCTGCCCGCGCCAAATTTCCGGTATACGCCGGTCAAGCTGAAAACACAGGTTATCCAAATAACTCATTTCGTGGAACAGCATACTCGCGGTGGGCAGTTCCTGAATCACCGCCACGTCCCCGCCCAACTTCGGCTTAAAAACCCGTCCCTCCAACAGCAGCGCCCCTTCCGCGACCGGCGTTTCGCCGCACAGTACGGACACCACCTCCCCCAACACCCGGATGTCCGCGTCTTGAATAAAAACGCACTCCCCCCGCCTTACCGTAAAATTCATCCCCTCAATCCGCCCGGCGGTAAGATTCCGCGCTTCAAACACCACCGGCGCGCCGTTTTCCTTACTGCCCCCCTCCGCTATATTTCCGCCGGCGGAACCGGAGGAAAGCAGCCCGGCATACCTTTCAAATTCCTCCCGCCTCATGACCTTCACGACGCCGCCGTTTGACATGAACGCGATTTTGCCGCAAATTTGACGCAGTTCGTTAAAGTGGAAGCCTATGTATAAAAATGATATGCCGTCCTTGGTAAACCGTTTAAGCAGCCGGTGGATTTTTTTCAGCTCATCGCCGCCGATGTCACTGCCGATATCCCGCAGCACAATCAGCCTGCACCCTGCCGCGACGGATTTTAAGATATCCACCACCACTTTCTCAAACGCGTCCAGTTCCCCCACATACGCGTCCGCCGGTATACGCACGCCCGCGTCTTCCAAAAGCGGCGCAAGCTGCTTCCTTAAAACGGAAGGTCTTAAATACCAGGTCTTAAAATCAGGGCGCAGCACGAAAATATTGTCCGCTACCGTAAGCCCCTCCACCAAACAGCTTTCGCTTTGTATCAGCCCGATACGGTTGCGCCGCCGCTTTACGGTGCGCCAGGTGTTGATTTGCCGTTCCCGGTAATACACATAGCCGTACCGCAGGGGCGTATTGCGCTGAAGCAGTTTTAACAGCGCGGTCAGCCCGTGGCTGTTTACGGGCAGCAGCCCCATGATTTCACCGGAAAGGATGCTCAGGTTAAACCGGTCAAGCTGAACGACGCCGTTTTCCTGACAGCTTACGTTCTCAAGCCGTAAAACTTCCTGCTTCATACCGGCGCGTCCTTGGTAAACGCTGCGTCGGGCAATTCCCGGTCGCTGGTGATGGCGGGCAGGGATATTTCCACGTCGGTTCCGATTCCGGGCAGGGAAAACACGCGCATTCCGTACTCGTCGCCAAAAAGCAGGCGGATGCGGTTGTCCACGTTTACAAGGGCGAGCCCGCCCCGCGCCTCCTGGTCTTGCTTCGCGATAGCCACGCCGTTTTTGCCCAGGCGTTCGTTGACGCGGGCGAGCGTTTCCTCGTCCATGCCCACGCCGTCGTCGGAGATGCGCACCAACAGCCGCTTTTCCGCCCGCTCAAGGTGAATCGTCAGGTGCCCCGTCCCCACTTTAAGCTCCGTCCCGTGGATGATGCAGTTTTCCAAAATCGGCTGCATGGTCAGTTTCGGCAAGCGGCAGCGGTATATTTCGTCCTTGTCCTCGGCGGCGCATTCCACCGCCATTTGAATCCGGCTGCCGAAACGGTACCGCTGTATGTTGAAATAAGTCTCGCAGTTGAGCAACTCGTCCTCTACTGAAACCAAATTCTCCGCCTTTGTGATGGTGTAACGGAAAAAATCCGCCAACGCCTCGGTCATGTCCGCCACTTCCTCAAGCCCGGCAAGAAGCGCTTCGCTGCGGATGCTTTCAAGGGTATTGTATAAGAAATGAGGGTTGATTTGATTTTGAAGCGCCAGATACTGCGCCTGCCGTTTGTTCATTTCAAAAAGCTGCGTGGGGTTCAGCACTTCGCGCAACTGCTCAAACAGCCTTTCCGACGCGGGGGAAACCGCGCTCTTTTCAAAAATCTCGGAAGCGGATAAAGCATAGCCTTCCAGAAAAAGCGTCAGCATCCCTTCCACTTTTAAATACGGGCGCGCCACCCAAACCCAAGCCGCGCCGCCAATCGCCGCGAACCCGGTCAGCGCCAACCCGGGCGGAACCAAATCCAACACGCCCGCCACCGCGAGCAGCGCCATTACCCCCGCGAGCACGGCGGAACGGCGGACTAAATACATAGGTCGGGTATTTTTGCGCTTGCGGGGCTTACCCATACAGTTTCCGGTACTGGCCCGGGCTCAGGTTGGTCAGCTTCTTAAAGCTTCCTGTAAAGTGCTTGATATCGCTGTAGCCCACCTCGGCGCAAATCTCCGCCACCGAAAGGGTGGTGTCCCTAAGCAGCGCCTTTGCCTGTTCGATTCTGACCTGGGTAAGGTATTTTAAAAACCCGCCGCCGGTTTCTTTCTTGAACATGGTGCTGAAATAGCTGACACTGAAACCCGCCGCGCCGCAGACGTCCTCCAAAGTAATCGGCTCGCGGTAATGCTGGCGTATGTATTGTTTGGCGACGCGTATGGGGCGTATTGCCTCCCCTTCCCGCCGCTCGCGGGCTTCCGTAATCTGCTGGCGCAGGAATATTTTCAGGCAGTCAAACAGCCGGTCTGCCGAGGCGCAGTTTTCGCAGGTTTCCTCAAACCGCCGCGCCAAAGCGTCCGCGCTTTCCGTGTTCATGCACATGCGGGCGGAAAACATCCGCCCCGAGGTCAGCACCAAATCCGCTATCTCAAAACCCCGCGCGTCGGGGAACTGCCGCGACTCATTGCGCAGTTCCTCCGCCGCCGCGTCCGAAGCTTCCGTATCCAACGCGTCCGCGGCGTACTCCGCCCGGCGGCTGAAATTGTCGAGCAGCTTGCGGGCGTCCAGTGAGGAAGCGCCGGGCGCGGCCTCGAACGTCCGGCAGGTTCCCTCGGTAAGCCGCTCGGCGACGGCAAATTTCGCGGCCCGCAGGGAATCCGCCAGTTCCTCGCTGTCGAACACCGTCTTGCCCAACCCCAACGAAAAATCCACCGGCCCGAAAATCAGCTTCTGCGCTTCCAACTGGTTTAAAAACTGCCTAAGCGCCGACCGCACCGTCTCGCGATTGTTTTTTTCGAAGCTGATTATCCCGTGCCCCGAGGAATGGTGAAAGTGCAGCACGCCGGACAGGCACAGGGGCAGGACGGATTTTTCAAATATCTCCGCCGCCTTTCCCTTGATGACCAACATTCCGGCTTCGCGTATATGTTCCGAGGCGAAGTCCGCCTTGAGTATGAACGTCCGCAGCAACCCGCCCCGGGTGTCAAAGTTGTATTCGTTCAGTAAAAACGCGCGGGAAGGCGCTTCCAAGCTTCCCGCAATCAAGTCCTCCGCCAAGCGGCACCTGAGCAAACGCCCCGCCGCTTCCCGGTCGTGCCGCAGCGTGCTGATGACTTCCCCGGCAAGCGCCCGTTCCCGGCATTTTCTGCCGAGTTTTTTAAGGATATCCGTCAGCATATCTTTTTTGATGGGCTTGAGCAGGTACCCGCCCACGTCGTAGCGCATGGCGATTTGCGCGTACTCGAACTGGGCGTAGCCGCTTATCAGCGCGATTTCCAAATGGGGGGAAAGCTGTTTGGCGCGTTTGATCAGCTCAATGCCGTCATACCCCGGCATACGGATGTCCGTCACCAGTATATCCGGCGTCAGCGCCTCGATTTTTTCCAACGCCTCGATGCCGTTTGCCGCCGTCGCCACGACTTCCATACCCAAAGCGTCCCAATCGGCAAGCAGCCGCACCAGGCGGCAGACGCGCTCCTCGTCGTCGGCGATGATGACTTTAAGCAGGGGAAATTCTGCGGGCATGTTTATCGACGCCTTTGCGAAAATAATTTTACGGGTATTTTACACTTTTTCGGCTTTGGTACAAAGCGGCTACGCCTCGCGGCGGGGGTGACCGGGGAGGTCGCCCCGTGTTATGCTTATTCCATAAAAAACGATATAGGCGGTGCCAAAATGGCTAAAAAGACGGATGAGCTTGATTTTGAATTGCAAAATACCAACAGCCTTGATGCTTTTATACAAAACAACGAGGCGGAATTTGACGATAGCCGCTTTTATAAACTGCTTAACCGGCTTATCACGGAGAACGGCGGAAGCAAGTCGGGAATAGCCGCCGAGTCCGGCGTTTCGGAACCCTACCTGTACAACATAATAAACGCCCAAAAACGCCCCGCGAGGGATACCGTGGTCAAGCTCG
>JAISWA010000225.1 GCA_031271275.1 Clostridiales bacterium
GCGCGTCTTTGTTCAGGTTTGGCTCCTGTTCCCGCAGTTTTTCGGCGTCCCATATCTCAAGCGACGGCACGCCGTTTTTTTTGCCCCGTTCCAGTAACATGTTCAAAATTTCCGTTTCCCGTTCGTCAAACGCCACCACCAACGAACCGCAGCGCCGGTAGGGGACGTCTAAATCTTTGCAAATTTGGGATGCCAAGTACGCGCCTTCCACGTTCAGCTTCGCCATTAGGCTGCCGGGCTCCGGGTCATAACCCGCGTGGATAATACCGCTGTTGGCTTTGCTCACGGCGTTGGAAACGTCGTTTTCTTTTTCTATCACCGCAATATTCAGGCGGTATCGCGACAGCTCATAAGCGGCTGCCGCGCCGACAATACCGCACCCGATGATCACCACGTCAAACATATGAAACCTCCATACAAGTAATAAAAAAAGAGCGCAACAACAAAACCTCCCCGGTTTTGTCTGCCATGCTCCTGTTCTCCAAGCAAACAAAGTGTGTAACCTAAATATTACATAAACCAAACGCCGGAATTGGTGGTGGACACCGCGCAAGCGCCGGCGCGGAGCGCGTTCATCACGTCGCTTTTATCGTTTATCAGCCCCCCGGCGATAACCGGCTCCCGGACGGTTGCGGAAATTTGGCGGATAATCTTGGGCATGAGCCCCGGAAGCAGTTCAATGGCGCAGACAGCCGTTTCAAGGTATTGCTTTTCGATATTGCTTAACGCAAGCGAATCCAACAGAAAGAACCGTTGTACCGCAAGCAGCCCGCATGCCGCCGCCCGTTTTACAAGATTTTGTTTTGTGGAAATAATTCCGTCCGCGCAGGTGTTTCGGGCGATAAAATCGATGCTGACCTCCCGGGTCGCCAACCCGTCTATTAAATCCATGTGCAGGAAACAAGCCTTGCCCCTTGATTTGATCCTTTCCGCAATCGCCGGAACGTTTACCACGCTCCCGAACAGGGAAAATATTACGTTGCAATCGCTTTCCAACGCCTGAGCCAGTCCGTCGTCGTCTTTTACGGCGGCTATGACGGGGTTGTCGTTCAGTAATCCGGTAAAAGTCTGGCGGTCTATGAGAACCTCTCCCCTAACCAAGTGCCTGAATAATATAGAGGGAATACCGCCCTGTCAATGCCGCTATACATCTTATACAAAACATACAAAAATTTCGGCTAAAATTAGTTTGTATTGCAGTTGCGTTACAAAAAAATAATGGATATAATCAATAAGATTTAATCTGAAACGCCAAGAAATTTATTGGATTTGCGTGAGGATTGTAATCTGTGCGGAGCCGAGGAGAGCACGGAGAAGCAGAGTCTGTCTGTTTTCCGTTCTTTTTTTTTGCCGGAAGGAGGCTTGGAAAAGGCTTAGAAAAAGGCAGGGGAAAGGTAGAATAAGCGCCCTATGAATAGGCATAGGCGCAAATCAAAAAAGGAGATGCCTTATGGAAAATGTAAAAAAGAAAGCGAAGTTGTTCCTGTGTTGTTCCATCGTTCTCATGCTAATCAGTATGGTTATCGCCAACGCGCTGCAAACCAGCGGAGGCGGCGTAATCATTAAGGAACTCACTTGGGAAACGGACCAGGGGGTTACTATGACCGCAAACCTGTTCGTGCCCAAAAGCGCTACGGTGGAAAATCCCGCCCCGGCTATTGTCGCGAGCCACGGACTCTACAACAACAAGGAAATGCAAGACGCAAACGCCATCGAATTGGCGCGCAGGGGCTTTGTGGTTGCGGCGATTGACCAACCCAACCACGGCGATTCCGAACTTGGCGGGACGAACGGCGCGCCGGTGACCAGTAACCCGGGCGTTTACCAGGGCGTGTTGATGCTTTCCCGCATCCCCTATGTGGACGTCACCCGTATCGGCGTTACCGGGCATTCCATGGGCGGCGGCTCGTGCAACAACGCGGTGGCAATGGACAACGCGAACGGAACCAACCTCATCGCCTCCGTATTGCTGAACAGCGCCGACGCCACCTACATAAACCGCGAAACGGGCGAATACGTAAACATTTACGGAAGCCGCGACGTGGGTATTGTGGCGTGTAAGTATGACGAGTTCTTCCATACCATGACCAACGAAAACAACGAAATCGTGTATGCCGCGCCGTATTTCCTTGAGCGCGACACGGCGAAATCCTTCCTCAACTTCGGCGCGGACCCGCAAAGCGCGGAAACGCGAGTGGAAGATACCCTTTACAGAGAGACGATTGACGGCAAAGACGCCGTGCGCGTCATCTATCAAGTGGACATCATCCATCCCTGGTCCCATTTCAGCTACCGCTCCACCGTGGCTACCATTGATTATTTTAACGAAACCCTCGGCGCGCCGAACCCCATCGCTTCCTCCAACCAAATCTGGTTCCTCAAGGAAGTGTTTAACTTTGTGGGTTTGATCGGTTTGGTGATGTTCATCATCAACTTTACCATCCTGTTGGTGTTTACGCCTTTCTTTGAAACACTGCGCGCGAAAGCGGTCGTACAGCCCGCGCCGGTTGACAGGCAGGGTAAGCTGTGGTTCTGGTGTTCCCTTGCGGCGGGCGCGTTATTTGCGATGATTACCTACCTGCCCATCGTCTCCAACGGCGTCGCGGCGTCTTTTGTTCCGCAAAAGCCCACCTTCGGCGTAGGTTTGTGGGCGATGGCATGCGGTTTGTTCGCGGTGCTGAGCATGGTGGTCTCTTACATCGTTTACGGCAAAAAGAACGGCTTCAGCCTCGCGGAGCGCGGCGTGACTATTTCGCTTGCCAAGTTGGGCAAAACGGCTTTACTGGCGGTTATCGTTGTGTGCGTCGCTTACAGCTGCGTATTTTTCGCGGATTATTTCTTCCAGACCGACTTCCGGTTCTGGGTGCTCGCCATTAAATCCTTTGAACCGGGATTGATCGCGACTTCGCTTTTCCCGTACATGGTTCTTTTCTTAATTTATTACGTGGCGTCCTCCGTGGCGAACAACTGCTTTAATTACAATCAAATCGGCGGCAAGCGCAATTGGGTCAACACCTTAACCGTCTCCCTTTTCGCGGGGGCTCCGGCGATTATCATGCTGCCGATGCAGTACGTCACTTACGCGGCGACCAACCAGATGCTCTGGCACAGGACGCTGACTTCCCTGGGGAACCCGCCCATGTACGTACTGTGGCTGTTCCCGATGCTGCTGATACTTCCGGGCGCCGCGCTCATTTCCCGCGCGATTTACAAAGTGACCAACAACCCGTATATTGCGGGAATAATCAGCGGAATTATTGTTACGCTTTTGTCCTGTACCAATACGCAGACACTGCTGCTGTAGTTTCCGACACGCCCTAAGAAATTGTTGTTTGCGTGCTTCCTGCCCGCAGCGCTCACCGCGTTGCGGGTTTTATTTTATGTTATAATCCTCTCATAAAACTATCTATATATGCGCCGCATATATAAAAACAGGAGGCACCGCAATGTCTGTCATCGAGGAAATAAGCCGCGCGGAGGAAAACGGCTCGGTCAGTTTTGGCGATTATATTTCTGAGGAAAAAAAGAAGCTCGACAATTTTGAGGTGGACGGCGACCTGTACAAGGTCAAAACCCACAACGAAATCA
>JAISWA010000226.1 GCA_031271275.1 Clostridiales bacterium
TGTTTAAGCCGCCGCCGTCCAACCCCACGGAATACAGCATGGCGAATTCCCTGCGGCGCAGGCGCAGGCTAACAGCCACGGAGGAAAACGCGTTGGAAACGCCAATCAGCGCAATCATAACCGCCACGGCGATGTTCATGTATTTTACCGCGTTGTTTATACGGGTTTGATTCGCCAGAAAACCGCCCTTGCTCGAGAGGCTGTAGTCCTCGCTTCCCAAATAGCCCCCGCAGATTTCCGCGATTAACCGCTCCGCTTCCAAGCTGTTTTCCTCGCCGGTAACCAAATCAAGCCTTACCGCGTTGTAAACCGGCGCGCGTTCCGGCAAAAAACCCGCGACAATTTTGTCGTACTGGGAAAAGGGAACCACGAACACCAACCGGTGGGAATACAGGTAGCCGCTGTTGACTTCCGGCGCGGGCTTATCCGTCACCGCGCCGACGGTGACCGGGAAGGTGAAGCCCGTATTCAAACCGTCGTAAGCCTGCTCGGTCAGCGTAAGGCGGTCGCCCGGCTCAATATTCAAAAACGCGGCGGTTTTGTCCCTGTCCGCCCGAACCCGGGCGTAGGGGTCGGACAGTATGACGTTTTGGACAATCGCCTTCGCGGCGCTTGCGTTCACATATTCCGCCGGGTCAAGCCCGAGTCTTGCGCAGTACCGCGAGAACGCATCCTCGTCCAGTCCGGTTATCATACAGTGTATTCTGTAACCGCCGTCCTTTTTCGCTATGTTGTACCGCCCGCTGTCTATGGAGGCGAGCCCGCCCATGGCGGCGAGCGCTTCCGACGCTTTGGATTCGTCCGTCAGCATTCCCGCCGAAACCGTGGAATAAGTCACACTCTCCGCCGCGCCCGGAATGTTTTTAATCTTGTCAATCAATTCCCCGTCCCTGCTTTCCGCAAAGCGCAGGTTGGCATACACGTCGTAATACGCCTCGCTGTTGCTCAGCCGGTTGCTGATTTCCGCGATTTCCAACATACACAGCATTCCGGTGATGGTTACGAAGCTGATGCATATGGCGGCCGTGGCGGAGCGGAAATTTTTACGCCTCGCGGCGAGGGATTCCGCCGCCAACTCCCCGGCGAAGCCGAACAGCCTGCGGTACAGGGGATATTTTTTGGGCTTTCTGCGTTTAAAGGACTTTGCCCCGCCTCCGCGCACCGCCTCGATGGGGGTGAGCTTCGCGATTTTCCGCGCGGGCTTGTGCGCCGAAATCAACACCACGGCAAGGGAAAGTAAAACCCCGAAAATGGCGGTGGGGAGATGGAACGGGATATCCATCGGCATTTTGGCGAGGTCGCCCGCCGTTTTGTTAAAAATATCGGAAAGCAGCAGGGTGAACGCGTAACCGAGCCCCACGGACGCAATCAGCGGAAGCGCGGAAAGAATCAAGCCTTCCAACAATACCGAGCGCAAAATTTGCGAAGGGGACGCGCCTACGGACCGGAACATCCCCAACTGTTTTACCCGCGCGTCCGCCGACAGGGAAAACACCCCGCGAATAATCAATACAAAAGTGCCGGCTACCAACGCCACCGTCAGCGCGGTCATCAAGCTCACCGCGAGCACGGAAAGCGCCACGTTTTCCACCCCGCCGCTTCGGGCGATGTCCACAAAATGCAGGTTAAGCAGCCTGTCGTTGTACCGCAGGGGGTATTCGCCGTACTCGTCCCGCGCATAGCCGACCGCTTCGGCGATTTCGGGCAGCAGCCTGTAGGTGTTGTGAATGTTGCGGAACCGCAGGTATACGGTCAGCGCCTCGTCCGGTCTGATATTTTCCCGTTCCAGAAAGCCCAACGCGTAATAACCCGGATTCACCGTGGAGGTGGAGATATCCAGTTTGCCGGTGAGGGTGAATATTTGTTCCCCCCTTGCGGAAAAGCCTTCCCCGTCCCTGCGGATGCTTTGCGCGGGCAGGGTTTCGCCGCCCCATGTACGGTCGCCCGTCGAAAGCGACAGCGTATCGCCGACGGCGTATTGGGGGTTGCGCTCAAAAAATAATTTCGAGACGGCAATTTCCCCCGGCTTTTGCGGGAGACGCCCTTCCGTCAGCGTGTGCTGTTCCGCCATCCCAGACCAGTACGCCGCGTCCGCGTCCCGCAAAAACAAATACGGCAGCGCCGCGCCTTCCGGGAGCCTTACCGCTTGAAAATCGCCCTTGACCATCACTTCTTCCACATGGGGGTTATTCAGCACCGCAGGCAGTTTTTCCCCCGGCGTCTGACCGAAAAGTTCGCCGTGCCAGTTTCCGTTTTCGCGGATGTCCGCCCGTATGTTCCATGCCCAATACCCTTGAAGCAGCATGGCGAAGGAACAGATAAGCGTACCCGCCAACAGCACCGCGACCATGACGGCGGCGGAAGTGCGGCGGTTGCGGCGGATATGCGCGAGGGTGTATTCGGTAATGATGTTCATAAGCCCGCCTCCACGATTTTCCCGTCCTCTATATGAATGATGCGGGAGGCTTCCGACGCGATTTTTTCGTCGTGGGTGATCAAAATGACCGTCTGCTTGTATTTTTTGTTGGAAAGCTTGAGCAGCTCCAAAATCTCCGCGGAATTTTTCCGGTCCAGGTTCCCGGTGGGTTCGTCCGCCAGTAAAATCGCGGGCCGGTACATCAGCGCCCTGCCGATGGCCACCCGCTGCTGCTGCCCGCCGGAAAGCTCCCCGGGCAAATGTTCCGCGCGGTGGGAAAGCCCGAGCACTTCCAACAATTCGTTAAGCCGCGCCGTGTCCGGTTTCTGACCGTCCAACAGCATGGGCAGCAGAATGTTGCGCTTGACGTCAAGCGTCGGGATTAAATTATAAAACTGGTAGACCAGTCCGACTTTCCGGCGGCGGAACACCGCCAGTTCCGGCTCGCTCATCCCGGCGAGGTCGCATTCCTCTACGAGAACGCGCCCCGAACTGGGGCGGTCAACGCCGCCGAGCATATGCAAAAGCGTGGACTTGCCGGAGCCCGACGCGCCTATCACCGCCGCAAACTCGCCGGGCGCTATGCTCAAATTCACGTCCGCAAGCGCCGTGACGGTGTTCGCGCCGGCGCGGTAGGTTTTGGTAAGGTGTTCCGTTCGCAAAAGTTCCATGGGGGTGTCCTCCGGAATTAAAATTTTGTGAATTAATTCGCGGTAAACATACAGGATTAAAGTGACAATCAAGTGACAATGATTTTAATGCCGGGAAAAAGAAAAAACCAACCCGATGGTTGGCAAACGCATGAAAATATTAAAATCCCTTCCGCCGCATTAAGGGACTGTCACTCAATCGGTTCCCCACATTCTGCAAAAACTTTTTTGATAAATTCGTGAATGTGTAAATCAGGATTATGGAAATATTTTATGGTTCCGGTTTGAAGCGCGTCGCTTGGCAGTTTGTGCGCCCGAATTTTGTCGGCGCGGCGAATGGCGTCTTTAACATCTGACAGCGCAATGCCCGGTAATATCTTGTCTGCCATGATTGCTGCGTTTTTTATATCGGCTTCCTCGTCTAAAGCAAAAGAATCTCTCACATGTTGCACATACGCGTCGTTTTTATGTACAGGAGCCGCAAAGTCTCTTTTATGTAATAACAGCCAAAGGTCAAAATCCAAATTGCTGTACGCGTAAAAACATTTGCTTTTCGCGCACGCGTTAAGCTTTTCTTTGAAAAGCTCCGGCTTATTATCGTGGTCAAAAAGCGCCGCCTTGTCGTAAGCAATGCCTCGCGCTTCAAAATTGTTTTTCCGGGGCATTTCCTTTAACGTGAAGGTTACGCGCCTGCTATCTGTTTTTAGCAGTTTTGCGAGGTGCTTTAAATAAAGCGCTTCCTGTTGACCGTCGCAAAAGCAAAGGCATTGGTAACGGATTTGCGGTGCGCTCATTATCAACCCTCCATCGCGTTTGTCAAAATGGACTCAAGGTCAATGTAGGGCAGCCTGCCGTAACGCCCTTTAAAATAATTTTTTATAAAGTCCTGATCATTACGAACACTGACGGAACCAAAATCGCCTAAGGAATATAAGGAGCTTTCATAAGTGTCCGGGTCTTTTTCCGTAAAGAGGATTTGATCGCGCCGCAACAACGCGCGATCCATGTAAATGGGGTTGTGGGTCGTAAAAATTAACTGCGCGCCTTTTTTATTTA
>JAISWA010000048.1 GCA_031271275.1 Clostridiales bacterium
CACCATGCCTTCCATAACGGGGTCGTTGGAAACGCGCAGCTTCATCCCCGCCAGGTCTTCCACGGTGCTGACCGGAGTGTTGGTGAAGAAATGGCGGAAGCCTTCCTCACCGTAGAACAACCCGCGCACGCCGAGGCCCAAATCAACGGGCTCGTTCAAAAAGTCCGGCGCCATGTCGCTGTTGGCAAAGTTCCAGAAATGTTCGCGGTTGGCGAATGTAAAGGGAATGGAAAGCAGTTTGGATTTGTTCGCGCCGTAACTGGTAAGGGCGAAAGCGGAAATCCGCGACATATGTATCGTGTCGCCGCCCCCGAGCATGGCGTCAAGCACGTCGTTCTCGGAACCGAGCACACCCGACGCTTGAATGTCGATGGTGACGGAACCGCCGGTAAGCTCCTCTACTTTGTCTTTAAACGCGGTACCCGTGCGCCCCACGATGGTTTCAAGGGGGTTGACCTCCGCGTACACGAGGGTGACTTTGGGGTCGCTTGCCGCGGCGGTGGTAGCTGCCGTTGCGGCTTCCGTGGTCGCGGCGGTAGTGGCTTGCGTGGTTGCGGCGGTAGTGGCTTGCGTAGTGGCGGGGGCCGCCGTATTGCCGCACGCGGCAAGACCGAATGCCAATACGAAAACCGTTACCATTGCTAAAATTTTTTTCATTCTCACTGCTCCTTTAATTTTATTGCGACGCTTTTATCGCGCACTTTAAAAAAGGCGTAGTCGCTGCTAAAATATAACATCGCTAAATGCGCCGGTCAACCAAAATAATTGTAGATATTTACTAAAAATCTTATTCGGCGCGCCATGCGTTTAGTCTAAAAATAATATCAAGGGGCGGCATACAAATGGAAAGTACCGGGATAATAATCAAATCAAGGATAGGGGTAAAGATTTTCAAACGTTTTGCCATTTTCGACGGTTTTTTTGTTAAAAAATTCTGGAGGTCACCGCTGATTTTTTTTCTGATTATGGCAGTCGCGGCAACCGTTTGCTTTACCCAACAGGGACGCTCGGACCAGGCGGCCATGCTCGGTACGCTGCTGCTCGGGGTCGGTATCGGGCTTCCCGCCGCGTATGTGTTTTCCTTTTTCGGCAACATAACCGCGCAGGTGAAAAAATACGGGCTGATTATCCCCCGGGAGTTCTATACGCTTAAACTGACCCGCGAACCGGACGGCATCGCGGTTTCGCAGCCGGGCGGCGCGAGCGCCCGTTACAAATGGGCGGAGGTTTACGGCGCGTACCGCAGAAAGGGCTGCGTGTATCTTTACATCGTAAAAAACAAAGCCTTCCTGCTGCCGGAGGGGCAAGCGGAAGGCGGGGAAGATTTTTGGCCGTTTTTATCTGAAATGATACCGCCGGGGAAACTGCATATTTAACAAACGCACTGCCTTTTTGTATTCATCAGCGCCATTATTAACAGAAAGAATTGCAAATCCTCACTGGGCGGTTCGGGGTAAGGTTCCGCCGGCAAATCGCCATAATCTTCGTAATAATCTTCTTCGTACCCGTCGGACGGCGCGCAGCCGCAACCGCCGGTTTCGTCATCATAATCCGCGTACTGTTCCCCGTCCCGGGACGGGGCGAACACCTCCGCCGTCCGCTCCGCCGCGCTTACCGCGGTGGCGCCGCATTCTCGCATCATGCGGTTCCAAGTGGATTCCCCGACGATTCCGTCCTGTTTCAGCCCGAATACTTTTTGGAAGGCGGCGACCGCGCCCCGCGTTCCGTTCCCGTATTCGCCGTCCGGCGTAAGCTTGGGGATGGACGGGTAGCGGTTGGAAAGGTTGTTAAGGCAGCGCTGAATCTGCCGCACGTAGCCGCCGGAGGAGCCTGCGCCGATTAAATAGCCCGGGTACGCGGGCAGAACCGTCCCGCCGGAATTTTGGCATTCCGCCATAATTTTCCGCCAGGTGGCGGGACCTACGAGACTGTCGGCGGCAAGGCCGAACAGTTGTTGGAATATCTTTACCGCGTTGGCGGTTCCGTTCCCGAATTTTCCGTCCTCGGTGAGTTTCGGCAGGGTCGGGTAGCGGCTTGAAACGCGGTTAAGGCAGCGTTGGATTTGCCTTACCGCTTCGCCGGAGGTACCGTTGCGCAAAACATAGCCGGGGTACGGCGGAACCGAAGCGCCCGGGCTGTTAAGCAGGTTGTCGTCTTTGAGCTTCCAGTAAATTTCGTAGAGCTTCCGCCACGTTCCCGCGCCGACTACGCCGTCTTGCGTCAATCGGAACGCTTTTTGAAAATCCACTACGGAATTATAGGTTTCCCGGTCAAAATTATAGTCCTGGAGGGTGGGGCGCACTTCCGGGTAAAAATCGCCGATTACGTTGAGCACATATTGCAGCTTCCCCACCGGCTCCCCCCTTGAGCCTTCCTGTATAACGCTCGCGGGCGGCGTGCGCGAAACCCCGATCACTTCGCCTTCGCTGGCCAGCTGCGCCAGTTTTTTTACCGCGAAATACGCGTAGGAAATGTTGTACCAGGTCGCCCTGTCCACGTTGCCGGAAGTGTCGGACGTGGAAAGGCTCCAGTTTGCCGCTTTTTTGAACGCCTTGACCGCCGCGGAAGTTTTCGGCCCGAAGTAACCGTCCGCCTCGGGTATCTGCGGAATACTCGGGTAATTGACCCGTATGCGGTTCAAATAATTTTGAACGGCTCTGACGGGCGCGCCGTTGGAACCTTCTTTAAGGTAGCCGGGGTAGGATTCTTCCACGTCGCCGATGTTGTAGGTTTCCGTCAGCTCAATGTCCGCGCCGTAATAATATTGCAGGATTTGCAGCGGCGTTTTACCCTGCTGCGCCAACGTCACCGTACCCCATTGCTTCATACCGGGGCAGTCGGCTTTGATTCCGTCGCAGTATTCCGTGAAATACGGCTCCTTATGCCCGGCGCGGCGCGCATAGATGTTAAACACCTCGTCCACTATGGCGGAAATGCCGGGGGCGACTTCCCCCTGGTACACAAAATTCTGGTCGTTCCACGTACTGCTCGTAATGTCGAAGGGGTACCCCTGGCTGCGGTAAAATTCCGTATAAACCCGGTTGAGCGCCAGGGAAATTTGCGCGTAAATATTCGCCTCGATGGCGTTTCTCGGCCAGGTGGGGAAAATCTCGTGGGTGCATACGTTTTTAATATAATGCTTGAATTCCACGGTAACGTTGGAGACCCGCTCGTCCGGCCTGCCCAGATGGACGACGATGTAATGGGGCACGACCACATTGGGCAATATCCGCGGCTGTACCGCGTCCGGTTCGTCGTGGGGCTGCCGCCTTTCGCCGCCGATGACCAACGCGTGTTCGGGCAGACGCGCTTCGTCGTCGGGTTCCGCCGTTGCCCGGGGGGCGCCGATAATATCCTGGGCTGTCTCGGGCGTCATGTTCACCGGAAGCATCATGTTGACGGTGTCCATAACCATGACATTATAAATTCGCTTCGCGGTAAACCCCTGGGCTATGATTTCCACATCGCAGCGGGCATAGGGCTCGCCCGCGTAATGGGGGTCGAGGGTCGCTTCCTTGTCCGGCGCGGCAATCGCCGCCGGTTCCGTCAAACCGTTGGCGTCGGCGGTCAGCTCGTACAATTTATTCCCGTTTTGAGAAACAGTAACCTTGGCGTCAGCCACCGGCAGCGCGTTGTTCGCGGCGGCGATTGTCACTTGCAAATAACCTGTTCCCATGCACATCTCCCCAGACTTTTTGCTGTATAGTATGTTCCTTGAAGTTTGTCTTGTGAAAGCGAACCGCGCGGCGATTGAACCGGGCGGCGCAAAAAGGTATACTGCCCATGTTTTGAAGGGGGTTCTTATGCCGAAATTTCAAATCGTGTCCGATTTTCAGCCCACCGGCGACCAACCGGAGGCTATCGCGGCGTTGGCGGAGGGCTTCCGCGAAGGGAAAAAATTTCAAACCCTGCTCGGCGTTACGGGTTCCGGCAAAACGTTCACCATGGCGCACATCATTCAGGCGCTTCAGCGCCCCACCTTGGTGATGGCGCACAACAAGACCCTCGCCGCCCAGCTTTACAGCGAGTTTAAGGAATTTTTCCCCCGCAACGCCGTGGAATATTTCGTCAGCTATTACGATTACTATCAGCCGGAAGCCTACGTGCCTTCCACGGATACTTTTATCGAGAAGGATTCCTCCATCAACGAGGAGATTGACCGGCTCAGGCATTCGGCGACTAGCGCGCTGTTTGAGCGGCGGGACGTGATTATCATCGCCAGTGTCTCGTGTATCTACGGCCTCGGCGACCCCCAGGAATACCGGGATTTGATGCTTTCCCTCCGGGTGGGGATGCAGCGGGACCGGGACGATATTTTGCGCAAGTTGGTGGCGATACAGTACAACCGCAACGATTTGAACTTTACCCGGGGTACCTTCCGCGTGCGGGGCGACGTGTTGGAAATCTTCCTCGCCAACTCGGCGGAGGCAGCGATACGGGTGGAATTTTTCGGCGACGAGATAGAGCGCATTTCCGAAGTCCACGCCCTTACCGGCGAGGTGTTGGCGCAGCGGAGCCATATTGTCATCTTCCCCGCGTCCCATTACGTGACCGGCGAGGAGAAAATGGAAGTCGCCATCGAGCGCATCGAGGCGGAGCTTAAAGAACAGATAGCGCGTTTAAAGTCGCAGGACAAGCTGTTGGAAGCCCAACGGATTTTGCAGCGCACCAAATACGACGTGGAAATGATGCGGGAAATCGGCTTCTGCTCGGGCATAGAGAATTATTCCGTACACCTTTCGGGCCGGGAACCGGGCAGTACCCCCTACACGCTGATGGATTATTTCCCCAAAGATTTTTTAATCATCTCCGACGAGTCCCATGTGACCATCCCGCAAGTGCGGGGCATGTACGAGGGCGACCGCTCCCGCAAGACCACGTTGGTGGATTTCGGCTTCCGGCTGCCTTCCGCGTTGGACAACCGCCCGCTGATGTTCCATGAGTTTGAAGGCAAAATCAACCAACTTTTATTCGTTTCCGCCACCCCTTCCAAGTACGAGCAGGCGCATTCCGAGCGGGAGGTGGAGCAGATTATACGACCCACCGGTCTGCTTGACCCGGTGGTGGAAGTGCGGCCCGTAAAGGGGCAGATCGACGATTTAATCGGCGAAATAAACGCGGTGACGGAGCGCCGCCAAAAAGTGTTGGTTACGACGCTCACCAAAAAAATGGCGGAGGATTTGACCACCTATTTAAAGGACGCGGGGATTCGCGTCCGGTATTTGCATTCCGATATCGTGACCCTTGAGCGTTTGGAAATTATCCGCGACCTGCGCATGGACGTGTTCGACGTGTTGGTGGGCATCAACCTGCTGCGGGAGGGGTTGGACATACCGGAATGCGCGTTGGTCGCCATCATCGACGCGGACAAGGAAGGGTTTCTGCGCTCCGAAACCTCGCTGATACAGACCATCGGCCGCGCCGCGCGGAATGTGGACGGCAAAGTGGTGATGTACGCGGACGTAATGACCGACTCCATGCGCAGAGCCATTTCGGAAACAAACCGGAGGCGCAGTATTCAGGAGGAATACAACACCCTCCATCATATTACGCCCAAGTCCATCGTGAAAAAGGTACGGGACAAAATACAGCTTACCGCCGCCGCGGAAGAAAAACCCGACGCGAAACTGGCGAAAGACCCCGAGTCTATGAGCCGGGACGAAATCGTGGCCGCCATTAAAAAATTGGAAAAAGGAATGCGCCAGGCCGCGTCGGAGTTGGAATTCGAGCGGGCGGCGATGATACGCGACCAAATTACGGGGATGAAAAAATATTTATAGAAAACAGTATTCATCAATAGGCTTCGCCGCGCCGATATACTGACGAAAACAGGTTCAAACAAGCCCCTGTGGCGGAATTGGCAGACGCGCCAGATTTAGGTTCTGGTGGGAAACCGTGCAGGTTCAAATCCTGTCGGGGGCAGAAAAGGCTTACATTGCGGACTTTCCGAGCATTCGGAAGGTCCTTTTTTTGCGCTGTCCACGGTTTTGTCCACGGTGATTTTTTTTAAACTTTCATTAAAGTCCGTGCGCTAATTTTAGGGTATAATCACGCCATTACAAAGCGGAGGTGTAAGGCATGCTTTATCCTTTACTGTTCAAACCGGTTTATAAAGAAATGATTTGGGGCGGTTCCAAATTGCGCGACCATTACGGGCGTGAAATCCCGTCGGGGCATACCGGGGAAAGCTGGGACATCACTTGCAGGCGGGAGGAAATGGGCGTAATCGAAAACGGCGCCGACGCGGGTATGACTTTCGCCGACTGGATTGGCAGAGAAAAAAGCGAAGCGCTTGGGACGCGGTGTACGACCTCAGCCGAAAATTTCCCGTTACTGATTAAAATTATTGACGCGCAGGACAATTTATCCGTACAGGTCCACCCGGACGACGGGTACGAATACGGCGTCGCGGGCAAAAACGAGCTCTGGTACATCATGGAACCCCCGAAGGACGGGGAGTTGATTGTGGGGCTTAAAGACGGCGTGACCCGGGAAGCCTTTGAGCGCGCGATAAATTCCGGCGAGGCGGAGGCGTTGCTGTACCGGCTTCCCGTAAAAAGCGGGGATATTGTGAACATACCTGCCGGGCTTGTGCACGCGCTGACAAAAGGGACCGTGGTTGCGGAAATCCAACAGAATTCCAACATCACCTACCGCATGTTCGACTATAATCGCGTGGGAGCCGACGGTAAACCGCGCGAGCTGCACATTGCGCGCGCGCTTGCCGTGACGGATTTCGCGCGGCGCATCCCCAGGAAAACGGCGGAAGGGCTCGGCATAAAAAAAGACGGGGCGCGCCTGAGCTATGTCGCGGCAAACCGTCATTTCGCTGTGGTTAAATACCAATTGGATTCCTCGTCCGTAGAAAACGCGGACCCTTCCGCGTTTTGCGTGTTTACTTGCGTTAAGGGCGAGGCGAGCGTTATTTCAAACGGCGGCTCGATTAAAACGGAAATTCCCCTGAGCCGTTCCGTTTTAATACCCGCGCATCTCGGTAAATATGAACTGCGCGGAAACGGGGTGTTGGTCAAAAGCTTTGTTCCCGATATTGAAAACGACTTTATGAAGCCTTTGCGCGAAGCGGGTTACGCGGACACCATAATCCGCGAACATACGGCGATTTATGTCTGATTTTCCATTATTAATCATAATCATATAGAAAAATAAACGCAAAACGTCATTTATTCGTCAGGACAGACAGTCTATAATATGCGCGCAGCCAAAAAACTTAAGGAGGTACGCGCATGGATACAGCAATCGGGTTTGTTGCCGAATCTTTGCTTGAACTGGAGGGGGACTGTCAAACACTGCGCTATTATGTGGAGGAGACAGCGGGCGAACCGCCGGTATACGGAATTAAGGTCGAGAAATACCGTAAGGATATTTTGGTCGAAACGGAATTTACGCCGCCGCTGTATTACGACCGCGCGGAAGCGGAAGCGCTCGCAAAACGCTTCGCGGAAGGCAGCGTGACGCCAATGGCTTTAATAGAAATGGTTGACGAGTGGGCGTATGCGTCGTAAGAAATTATTAAAACTCGCACCGCCCGTACATACCGCAGGGCAAAACCAAACCGCCCGCGGAGGCGCGCAGCCCGATTTCCCCGCAGGACACCCGGCAGGGCAGGGAAAGACCGCTCAGGGACTTTTGCAATACGTTTGCCGCGACAATGGGCGAGAAACCGGCGGTATACGCGTTTAACAAAACGAACAGCGGTTGCTTTGAGAGGATTTTCGCGCAGGCGCAGACCAGTTCAAACAAGCGGTCTTCCAGTTTCCAAAGCTCGCCGCCCGGCCCGCGCCCGTAAACCGGAGGGTCCATGATGATTGCGTCGTAAAAACTGCCGCGCCGTTCCTCGCGTTTAATGAATTTTACCGCGTCGTCAGCCAGTACGCGGTGCTTTACGCGCGAGAGGTTGGACAGGCTGATATTGTCTTTTGCCCACTGGTTCATCCCTTTGGCGGCGTCTATATGCGTGACTTCCGCCCCGGCGGAAAGGCAGGCAACGGTTGCGCCGCCGGTATAACCGAATAAATTTAGCACACGAACGGGCCGCCCGGCGTTTCTAATCAAACCGGCGGCCCATTCCCAGTTTACCGCCTGTTCGGGGAACAGTCCCATATGCTTAAAATCGGTGGGGCGTATATGAAATTTAAGCGCGTCCGGTTCGACAGAATCCGCGTTCAGCTTATACGAGATTTCCCAACTTGCCGGGACCGGGCGAAGGGTTTCCCACCTGCCGCCGCCGGAACGGCTTCGGGTGTAGCGCATGTGCGCGTTTTTCCAAAGGGAAATATCCCCCGAACGCGGCCAGATAATCTGCGGGTCGGGGCGAATCACTTTTATCTCGCCCCAACGCTCAAGCTTCTCGCCGCCGCCCATGTCAATCAGCTCATAATCCCGCCAGTTATCCGCGGAAACAATACCCGCGCCGCACGAACAGGGGCGACCCGCGGCGCCGTTTTCGCGAAGCAAAAATGCCGGCAGCTCCCGGTAGTTATCCGTCACATAATCCGCCAGGGAATAGTCTTGGCTGTAAGTCGTCGGGTTCCTGTACGCGACGCAGAACATCCCCGCGTTCTTCGCGGCGCGTATTCCGTTGGGGGAATCTTCGATTACCGCGCAGTCTTCCGGCTTCGCTTGCAGCCTTTCCGCCGCGCGCAGGAAAACGTCCGGGGCGGGCTTACCGGCGGAAACATCCTCACCGGAGACCAACGCGTCAAAATAACCGGCAAGGCGCGTCTTTCGCAAGACCAAGTCAATCAAATCGTGGGAGGAGGAAGACGCCACGGCGGTTTTGACGCCGCGTTCCCTTAATGCGCGAAGCAGTTCGGGGATGCCGTCGATTGCGGTCAAATCCTCGCGGGAAAACAAAGACATTTGTGTTTCAACTTGCAGCGCAATCAATTCGTCCACACCCTGCGGCAAATTGTATTGCGCTTTATACCGGGGCCACCGGTCGGGGTTTGAGGTGCCCGTGAAGGGAATTACGTCGGAAAGTTCCGCCGGGTACCCGGACGCGCGAAGCACGGCGATGTCGATTTGATAATGCAGCGGCTGGCTGTCGATCAGCACGCCGTCCATGTCGAATATTATGTTTTTAAACATGCGTTTCACCTGTATATTTCCTGTATTCCCTCGCAGGCAAGCTTAAACCTTTCCGCAAGCGACGCTGTACAGCCGTGTTTTTCCATCGCCGGTAACGAACGGAGGATATCTTTTAACTGGGCGAGCAGCCCGCCTTTTTCTTTTACAAACAACAGGCGCACGTCCGCCTCGCGGTCGATCAGCGCGGTAAGCAAATCCTTTTCGTAGATGGCGAGCCGCCCCGCCTGTAAGTGGTTGGGCGCGTGCGCGACGCCAATCTCATAAAGGCTGATGTGCTTGTTCCGCTCCGTAAGTTCCACCGGGCAGTACACGGCTTTACGCAGCCCGTCAGCGGTTTTTTTGCAGGCTTCGCCCCAGGGGGTATTGGAATTGCCGCCCGACTCCTTTGTCAATTCGTCAAGAAGGGCGTTGAAAATTTCCGCAAATTCGCGAATCGCGCCGACCTTTTGACTGACGCCCGCAGGGCTATTTGACGCCGGTTGTTCCGCGGCGTCTTTTTTAAAGCCGGAACGGCGCTTACCCTTTCCATTTGAAAATTCCGTGTCGGCGGGCTTGTCGCAGCCGATTTCCACACGGACGGCGTCCGGTAAAACCAAGCTGCTGTTTAACACGCCGCGTTTCTTTTTCCGTCCGAGGCGCGCGCCGCCGGGCTTTGCCGTTTCGCCGGATGTTTTGACGGCTTCAGTTTGCATTCCGACCCGCCCCTTCGCTTTTTAAATATTATATATTCAATCAAAAAAACAATCCATACTCGCGGGGGTGACGCCGCATTGCGTCCCGCTGTAGTGAACCCGTACCGCGAAACAATCCATACTTGCGGGGGTGACGTACTTACGCGGGGGTGACGCGCCGCTTACGTTTAAACCCTGACCGCCACGGTTTTTTGTGCGTCTCTCATCACGAACAAGAAAGCGGCTCCGCCGCTTTTTCTCTGC
>JAISWA010000216.1 GCA_031271275.1 Clostridiales bacterium
GAGGGACTGCAGGCAGGTACGCTGCTGCTTGCCGGGTTGCGGGAGGAAAACATATACGAGTCCGCCGCCAAGCTGTTGCGCGACAGGGAAAGCTATGACCGCATGGCAAACAAGCCCAACCCATTCGGGGACGGCAAAGCAAGCGAACGGATTGTGGACGCGATTCTTAAAAGTTTCGGGTTTCCGGCTAAATCCGGTATCGCGCCCTTTTAATACAATGGAACAATTCCTTTTTGACTGCGTTTTCTATACATGAAAGGACGCTCATATGATAACAACCTCATGGTTTTTTGGCGGCGACGGTCTTGACGACGCGCACATGATTCGCCGGAAAGTTTTCATCGGCGAGCAGGGCATTTCGGAAGCGGACGAGATGGACGGGACGGACGGCGCCTGCGCGCACCTTGTGGCTTACGACGACGGCGGCGCCCCGGCGGCGACAGGTCGCGTTATGGTAACCCGCGACGAGTACATTATCGGCCGCGTCGCGGTGCTCCCGGAATACCGGAATCAGGGATACGGGCTGTTGGTTATGCAAACGCTCATACGCGCGTGTTTCGTCATGGGCGGGGAGCAGCAGGTGGTACACGCCCAACTTGCCGCGCGGGGGTTTTACGAAAAGCTCGGCTTTACAGTGCGGGGCAATATCTATGAGGAAGCGGGCATTCCGCACATCGCCATGGTGCACCAGGGCGACTGCGAGACGGCTTGTCCAAAGTAAAACGCAATTATCAAAAAGGAGGTAACGCAATGAAACGTTTATTTTCTTTAATATTATGCGTCGTAATGCTATGCGCTTTAACCAGCGTAAACATAAGCGCCGCCAGAACGGACGCGACGGTATTCTATATCGGGCGCGGCAGGGCGATGGTAATGGGCGGCGAGCGGATTTACAGCGAAACCGACGAAAACGCTCCGTTTACCGGGGAAGGCAAAGTCTATATCCCAGTAGACTACGCAAAAGACATTTTTAAAAGCGTGCGGATTGAGCGTATGCCGACCGTAACCCGGGACGGGATAAAATACGTGGAGCTGACCGCGTTGGCGGAGTTGCTGCAATTTACTTCGGGTTATTTCCGGGGGCTTGCCGTAATCGGCAATGAAGCGGAGGTCGCCGCAATCGGTCTTGACCGCGAACGGCAGGACGAACTTATCGCGAAGCTAAACGCCCTTCCGGTTATCGGAAGCGAGGCGGCGTTGGGCGAAATCCTTGCCGACCTTGACGGCGGATACGAAGTGCTCTACGAAGATGTTATGATGGGAACCGCTATACCCGGCGGTACGGGAATGGCGGTTCCGTCCATGGACGCCGCCTTCCCCGTTTCACCGGCGGACCCCGCCGCCGCGCCGGAGATGCGGCAGCCGCCCGCTTCTATCGATTCGGCGTATGCGGAGAGTTCTTCGGCGGTGTCCGATGAAGCGGAAACCGCCGGCTTTTCCGCCACCAACGTACAGGTAGCGGGGGTGGACGAGGGCGACATTATCAAGACCGACGGCGAGTACATTTATTACCTGAAAGATAACCGCCTTTCCGTCGTAAAGGCCGTACCCGCCGATGACATGGAACTGGTGTACACCTTGGAATTTACGGACGAAAATTTCTGGCCGGAAGAAATTTACACCGACGGCGGAACGGTCACGGTGGCGGGCAGCACCCTGCGCGCCGAAGCGATCTTTTCCCGCCGCCCTTCTCGTCCAATGCCCGGCGAGGCGAGCAGCACTCTGCAAGCGGACGCGGACTTTCCCTCTTATGACAGCTCCGCTTTCGACGCGGAAGTTTCCTCCGCCCCGCTGACGGGGGATATGCGCGTCAGCTCTTACTACTACCCCCGTACCCGCCCCATGACCCGGGTATATGTCTACGACATCACCGACAAATCGGATATCAAGCTGCTGAAGAACGTGGTTTCGGAAGGCGGTTACGTCACCTCCCGGGTGATTGACGGGATGATGTACGCCATCAGCCGCCAGTACGCGTATTCCCTGTTAAGAGACGACGGCTACGCCACGCCGGAATACAGCTACGGGCTTACGGAGGATTCCTACGCCCCCATCGGGTACGGGCAGATATACCGCTTCCCCTTCGCCAGCGAAGCCAACTATCTGACGATTACCGGAATAAACCTGCGGGACGATTCCGAAGCGAAAATTTCCACCTACTTCGGGGCGGGCGACAATGTGTACGTATCCGGCGAGCATATGTATATCGCCGCGCCCAAGTATGATTACGACACGGGCCGCCAGTTGACCCGCGTTTATAAATTTTCCCTTTCCGGCGGCAACGCGCTGTTCATGTTCGTCAATCAGGTAAACGGAAACATACTCAACCAATTTTCCATGGACGAGTACGACGGCTTCTTTCGCATCGCCACCACAAGCTACGACGAAAATTACAACAGCGTCAACCACCTTTACATCTATGACGAGACCCTTTCCCCCGCGGGGGAAATAACCGGCATCGCGCCGGGGGAGCAAATATACTCCACCCGCTTCATGGGCGCGAAGGGCTATATGGTCACGTTCCGGACGGTAGACCCGCTGTTTTCCTTCGATTTGAGCGACCCGTACCACCCGAAGCTGACCGGCGCGCTTAAAATCCCCGGCTACAGCGATTACCTGCACCCCTATGACGAAAATCACTTGATCGGCTTCGGAAAAGACGCGGCGGAATATTACGGGAACGCGTACTACTTAGGGATGAAACTGTCGCTGTTCGACATTACCGACCCGGAGAACCCGGTGGAGATGTTTACGGAAACCATCGGCGGGCGCGGCACGGAATCGGAACTTTTGAGCAACCACCGGGCGCTGCTGTTCAGCCGGGAAAAGGGATTGCTCGCGTTCCCCGTCACGGTTTTCACCGAACCGGAAAAGGGCGCCGCCCCCTACGAATACGGCGCGTTTGAATCGCAGGGCGCTTTCGTCTACGATATCGACTTGGAAAAGGGCTTTACCCTGCGCGGGCAGATTACCCATATGTCGCGGGAAGACAGCCTTAAAGCCGGTTACTACGGCGGCGATAGCCAGAAATACGTCCAGCGCATGATTTACATCGGCGATACGCTGTACACGGTTTCCAACCAAATGATTAAGGCAAATTCATTAAACGATTTAAGCCAAACCGGCGAGGTTGGGCTATATTGAAAGAAGGCATACTTTGAGACTGGATAAATACTTAAAGGTCAGCCGTATCATCAAGCGGCGGACGGTGGCAAACGAAGCCTGCGACGCGGGCCGGGTAACGGTCAACGGCAAAATCGCGAAAGCTTCGGCGGAAGTAAAAGAGGGCGACGTGATAGAAATACGTTTCGGCGACAAGCTGACCCAGTTGGAGGTGCTTGCCGTAAAAGAGACCGTCCGCAAAGAGGACGCGGCGGCGATGTATAAAAGTTTGTAATATCTTCGTACCCCTGTCCATATGATATATATAGGCGGTAAACATTAACACCGCCTATACAATACATATCGCATGGACAGGGGTATTGTTATGCCACCAACAGCGGAAGAAAAGAAACCCAAAAGCGCGGCGAGGCACAGCCTGCTGATTGACCGCCGCCAAAGCGTCGTGGTAAGCGGAATGCTTGACGTGATCTCCTTCGACGAGGAGACGGTGATCGGCGAGACGGAAATGGGCGTTATCATCATACGCGGCGGCAACCTGCACGTTAACAAAATCAATTTGGACAACGGCGAGCTCGCCGTGGATGGGCAAATCACCGGTATCAATTATGAAGACAACGCGGGCGGCGGGAAGGGAAAGTCGTTACTGGGGCGTTTGTTTAAATAATGGACGGCATTATCCTCTCTATGTCCGGGCAGGCGCTTTCGTTTCTCGCTTCCGGGTTGGCGGGTGCGGTCATCGGTATGGTGTACGACGTGTTCCGGATATTGCGGAAGACCGCGAAGCACCCGGGGCTGTTGACACAGTTTGAGGATGTGCTATTCTGGATTTCCGGTACTTTGCTGATGTTTTATTATTTGCTGCGGGTCAACGGCGGGGAACTGCGGGCGTTCCACCTGATTGGCGCGGCGTTGGGCGTCGCGTTGTATTTCGCCACGGTTAGCCGGTTTGTCATGCTTGTGTCCGTAACCGCCATCAATTTTATAAAAAGCGTGATTCATCAGGTAATCGAAATTATTCTCACGCCTTTTAAACGGTTGATCAATTTATGCGCGCCGCCGGTAAAAGCCGCGTGGCTGCGAACGCGGAGATTTGTTCACGCCATAAAAATAATGATTAAAAGAAAGACACGCGAGGGACGGAAAAATTGGCGAATAATACGAAGAAAAATATAAAGAAAAAGCGCGGGCTCAGCGTTGTCCTCTATTTTGCCTTTTGGATGATGCTTGCCGCCGGGTTCGCGGGGGTTACCGTCATACAGGCGGGCAGGTACAATACCGCGCGGCAGGAATTTGACCGCGTCAACGAGGAACTGCTTATCGAGCAGGAAAGTTATGAGGAACTTCAAAACCAAATGGTCTACTACGAAAGCGACGCCTACATCGAGCAAATGGCGCGGGAACAGCTCGGGTATGTAAAGCCGAATGAAATCGTGATTGTTAACACGCCGGAATAATAGTTTCCGCGGTTGCTCATTGTCTGCCGGATTGACCGGTTGTTTTCGTTCCAATCAAGGCAATAACCTTAATCTTAAAATAAATTTTCCAATACAGGCAAAGGAATAGCCGAACCTCCTGAAAGCCCGTTACCAAGCTCCGAATCATTGTCCGAGCCAAAAGACCATAATGAACCGTCTTCAAGAACCACAAGTGAATGCGCATACCCCGTGTATATTTGAACAACGTCATTCGCGATATGAACAGGAGATGGTACAGTTTGTGATAGCATCACGGCGTCCAAATTAGCAATACCAAGCACCCCTCCTCGCCCGTCTCCCCAACCAAAAAG
>JAISWA010000223.1 GCA_031271275.1 Clostridiales bacterium
TAAAATAATCAGCATTACACGGTTAATGTCCGCTAAATCCCGCCCCATCGTAAGCGCCTGCCCGAGACCAACCGTCGCGCTCATTACTTCCCCTGCCATAAGAGACCGCCACGCGAACGACCAACCCTGCTTCATTCCGGTAATAAGCGGCGGAAGGCTTGCCGGAAATATAACTTTAAAATACAGGTCAAGCCCCTTTGCGCCCATTGTTTTTGCGGCTTTTATATAGATGGGGTTTACGCTGCGTATCGCCATGTCCACCGCAATGGCGACGCTAAACGCGGAACCCATTACGATAACGAATATTATCGCGCTTTCCCTCAAGCCAAACCACAAAACGGCAAAAGGTACCCAACATATGCTTGGCAGCGTTTGAATACCCAGTATCAGCGGCTTTACCGTGTTTTTTAACAGGGTGAACCGGTAAAGCAAAAGTCCGGTCAAAACACCGGCAAAAACAGAAAGCGCATAGCCCGTAAAAGCCCTTCTCAAGCTAAAAAAAATCGCGTTAAACAACGCGTTCTGGTTAAAAAGTGAGACGAGCGATTTCCAAACGCCGACGGGGTTTGGGAAAGCATAGGGCTTCCAAACCCCGAGGACGGATACGCCAAGATAGTATAAGCCCTGCCATAACGCCGCCAACAGGGCATAGAACAATACCTGCTTTGCGATGGATTTAATGGTTGTCATATTCCTGTCCCGCAATCTTTTCCACCTCTTTTCTGATAAGTGTTAACAATTTTGCCCGGAATTCAATAAACGCGGGTTCCTCAATGTGTCTCGGCCGGGGCAGGTTAACCTTAAATATACCTGCCACCTTGCCCGGGTCCGCTTGTAAAAGTACAATCCTGTCCGCGAAAAATAAAGCCTCCTCAATACTGTGTGTAATAAAGAAAACTGTTTTCGCGGTTTGCATCCATATTTTTTGTATTTCATCACGCAGCATATTTTTTGTTTGCTTGTCCAATGAGGCAAAAGGCTCATCCATCAGCAAAATTTTAGAATCCATCGCGAGCGCCCGCGCAAGCGCGACACGCTGCTTCATCCCCCCGGAAAGTTCATGGCAGCGGTAATCCTTAAAATGCGCAAGCTGAACCAGTTTTAAATATTTCATGGCGATTTCTTCCTGCTCGGCTTTTTGCTTCCCCGCCAGCTTAAGCCCGAATTTTATGTTTTCAATCACCGTAAGCCACGGAAAGAGCGCCGATTCCTGAAACATTACAACCCTGTCCGGCCCGGCGCCCGTTATTTTATTCCCGTCAAGCAGTATCTCTCCGGAGGTTTGCGTTTCAAGCCCCGCGATTATATTAAGCAAGGTGGTTTTTCCGCAGCCGGAAGGCCCGGTTACACATAAAAATTCCCCGTCGGAGATTTCGAGATTAATATCCTCGAGCGTAGGTTTCCCCGCGGACGGGAATGTCTTGTATATATTTTTAATGGTCAGGCCCATAATAAGCTCCGGTTTATTTAATAAAGCTTTCGTCAATCAAATCATCTGCGGGCATTTCCGTTATCAATTGCTCGGCAATGCCTACCCGCGCGAAATCCATAATTGACGCCGCCGGTATTTCACAGGTAATTTCCAGTCGTTTAAGCGCGCTTTCTAAAATACCAAGGTCAATCGTACTTTGAGTGATTGCTGAAATCTGCGCGTTGATTACATCACGAACGTCATTGGCGTTTATAAACAAGGTCGCTTCCTTATGCGCTTCCATAAACTTATTGACTATATCCCGGTGATTGTCGAGAAAATCCTTGCTTACAATAACCACCGCCGTCGAGGGTATTCCGTTTACATCCACTTCGTCGTAATCAAGCACCACCTGCGCGCCGTGTTCAATTTCCAGTATGCTTCCCCACGGTTCCGGGACCAACGCCGCGTCTATGTTTTTTTGATCCATCAGATTAGCGATGTCCGCGTTGGAGGATTGCACCACATTGACCGTTCCCCCGTTTGCAGCGGGCGAAAGCCCGTTAGCGCTTAACAGGCTGAGTAAACTCAAATGCTGCGTATTACCAAACTGCGGCACGCCTACGGTTTTGCCGTCAAGGTCAGCAGCGGAATTAATAGCGGCGTCATTGCGGCTAACCAACACCGACCCGCCGTTTGACGCGCCCGCGATAATGCGCAGGTCACCTTGGGACTGTACATACCCGTTGATTGCGGGTACAGGGCCGATATACCCTATGTCGATTTCACCGGCGAACAGCGCTTCAATCTCGGAAGGCCCCGCGTTGAAGGCAATCCACTTAACCGTAATTTCGCCGCCGAGTTTTTCCTCAAGCAGCCCTTCGCCCTTCATCACCAACGCTTGTGCGTGGGTGATATTGGGGAAATACGCGACGCTTATTTCCGTTAATACTTCGTTGCCGCTCCTGTTGCAGCCGGAAAATAGTAACGCAAGCAAAAGCGTTACCCCAAATATTTTCTTCATGGCGGACCTCATTTTAAAATTTAAATATATAGCGCTTGTCTTTGAGCAATTCCACTAAGGTGTATACGTTTTCCCTTACGGGAACATTTTTTGATTCAACGACCAGATCAGCGGTTAAATCGGTAGTAATTTCTCCGCCTACCCAAACGGTCTCTACCTCGCCGCTGACAATCATTTTTATAATACTGATATCGCTTGCGGTCAGAGAACGGGCGGTTACAATCAGAATAATCCCCGCATCAAGCATAAGGTTCGCTACCTCGGCGAAACGGCGGATATGTTCCCTGTGGTTTAATTGCTCTTTGTTTAATGATTTTATATCGGAGTCTACGCCGTATAGAAAAGTACCGATACCCAAATAGTACGCGAATCGGCCGTTTTCCACCAACGACCGTTCCAACGCTTTGGCAAGCTGCTTTTTCCCTGCGTTGTTTTCACCCGTAATCACCATGAGAACCGGCTTTTGGCTGTATCTCTCCGCGCGGTGTTCCGCGCTCAAGCCGCTGTGTTCCCATTTGTAATTGCGTAACAGCACTTTCTCCCGAATGTCCTGTTCTACCTCCTGTACATTCGAGAGGATTATCCCTCCGCCCTTTATATCAAAATCATCCACAAGGACAAAACGGCTTGTCGCGCCCAGTTTCTCCGCGATATCAAAAGCGATAGGCTTATCGGTTTCTATAATACATTCCGCGACTTCATTGCATTTTATTTTTTCTCCGGCGGACGCGCTTAAATCGGAAGAATTTAAAACGCTGAGAATTTCGTCTATGTACGCGCCTGTCTTTTCGGTTCCGATTTTAAGTGAGTATTTTTTGTTTTTTTCGAGCGGCTGTTTTCCCAACCAAAAGATATTCGCTTTTATCCTGGACGAAACCAACGGCGGGTCCTGACCGTCTATTGTCATGATTTCCCCGCGCCTTACGTAGATTTGCTCCGTTAATGTAAAACCTGCGGCATCCCCGGCGGAAGAATTTTCAATAATTCCAACTGGAAACCTTTCAATCGTTTTAATGACGCTGCTCTTGCCTGACGGATAGAATACGGCTCTGTTTCCCGACTTAACATTACCGGATTCGATTGTGCCCGCAACGATGCGCCGGTCGTCCCCGTCTCTTGTAAACTTATATATGTCTTGCACCGGCATACGAAAAACATTCTCCGATAACGCCGGTTCGCTTGGGAAATCATCCATTGCCTCAAGAACGGTTTTACCTGTGTACCACGGCATTCTTTCACTTTTTGCCGCCACATTGTCGCCGTTAAACGCGCTGACAGGGATATAACACAGGGGCGATACCGCAAGCTTATTTAAAAATTCTCCGTACTCGCGCTGTATTTCTTCAAAAACTTCCCGTGAATAGTTTTTTAAATCAAGCTTATTGACCGCGACAACCACCTTTTTAACGCCGAGCATGGAAAGCATGTAGCCATGACGGCGGGAATTTTCGCGCACGCCTTCGTTCGCGTCAATCAGCAGTATCGCGGCTTCGGCCCTTGCGGCTCCGGTTATCATGTTTTTTAAGAACTCAATATGCCCGGGCGCGTCAAGGATAATATAGTCCCGCTTTTTTGATTTAAAAAAACATCGGGCGGTGTCGATGGTGATTCCCTGTGCCTGCTCGTCTTTTAACGCGTCCAGAAGGAAAGCGTATTCGAAGGGCTTTGAATTCCTGCGGCAAGTTTCCCGCACCTGTTCCAACCTGCCCTGCGGCAGGGTTCCCGTGTCCGCAAGCAGCCTGCCTATGAGCGTGCTTTTACCGTGGTCCACATGCCCGACGATTACAATGTTCATATCTTCTTTTTCCATTACATATAACCTTCCCGGCGCAGGGTTTCCAACCCGCCGCCGTTTTCTTTGTCCTGCGCGCGGCCCGAGCGTTCCGCGATATTGGAGAATTTGCCCGTGCGCAATTCTTCCACTATTTCTGAAACCGTTTTCGCGGCCGATTCCACACAGTGCGTACATGGCGCGCAGCCAAGTGAACGGTATCGCGTGCCGTCGCCTTTATCGAAATACAACGAAACCACCGGTATATTTTCTCTTTCGATATACTCCCAAATATTCAGCTCCGTCCAATCCAACAGCGGATGAACGCGCACATGCGTTCCCCTCGCGAAATCGGTTTTGTACTGGTTCCAAAATTCCGGCGGTTGATTGCCGATATCCCAATCGTTGTTCTTGTCCCGCGGGGAGAAATAACGCTCCTTTGAGCGGCTGCCTTCCTCATCCGCACGGACGCCGACTATGACGCCGGTATAGGGCTCGGTGTTGGAATCACGCTCATACCTTCCGGTTACATGGTTAATCCTGTAACGCGGCCATTCCCCGCTTAACGTGTGAGTCAGGGCTTCTGTTTTAAGCATCCGGCAGCAATCAATACGGGAACAAGCACCGTCCGGGTAGGTCGTTTTTTCGGAAAGCGCGGTAGAATTCTCTCCGTAAACCATGTCTACGCACCATTCGCGCGTGTACTTGTCACGGTACTCAATCATTTCCGGGATTTTGTAGCGGGTGTCGATATGTACAAGGGGAAACGGGACATGCCCGAAGAAGGCTTTGCGCGCAAGCCATAAAAGAACGGTGCTGTCCTTGCCGATAGACCAGAGCATACACAGGTTGCCCAATTGGCTGTACGCCTCGCGGAGGATGTGGATGCTCTTATTTTCGAGGGTGTCTAAGTGATTCATCGCGATTTACCATTGCCATTATTTTTTTGAAAACGGACCCCAATGATTTTCTTCAAGAAATCCATAGCGGTGCGAAGGGGTTTTGTTATTTTCCAACTGGTGGAGGAAAGGACTTTATTAATTTTTTCCGTTGAACGTAGTAGCTGTTCTTTAAGCTGCAGATTTTTTTCTATCAATGCGGAATTAGCGTTGTTTAGATGTGAGATATTGTCCTGCAACGTTTTAATAAGCGCTTTAAGCTTTGCGGTTTCCCCGATGTTGAGTAGTAATTCATTTTTTTGCTCAGATACCATTTTTTCGAGTTTGATTTTTTCTTTGGTGTCAAGCAGTAGTTTTTCTTTTTCAGCATTTGTTATAAGTGTTTTGTCTCGCGCAAGCAAAGACATATTATAAAAGGTAGAGGCAAAAGTACCTTTATCTATAATCATTTCGCATTCGAGCGAAATTATAGGTTCTTTACTGGAATAATATAGTCGCGGATTGTCACACCAAAAGTAGAATAGATTTTCAATTATGTCAATATTGTTTCCGTTTATCTTTTGCCTTACATCTACCCCGTTTACTTCAAAGCGTTTAAATAACGCAACGCAAGGATAATGGCTTGGGTCAACACGTAACCGGGTAATCTTATCTGATTCCTTAAAATTTACAGAAATTCTCTGAACCCCATATTTTGTAGCCTTGAATTCCATCGTTCTTGGAATCAAAAAACCTGTATCAATACCAATAAAAAGCTGTATGACATCTTGACGTGCCGGAGAGGTGATTAAATCTTGTTCTATGTACGCGGAATCTTTAGGAAACAGATTATTATCCAACAGACGTTTTGCTATCGTTGAAAA